>NZ_JALXVO010000017.1:0-84434 GCF_025151705.1 Paenibacillus sp. p3-SID1389
TTGATTTTTTCTATAACCAAAATTGATGCGGAGGTGAGGCTTTGGAAGCGTTGGTCTCTTCCTTGATCGTGTTGGCTATGATACCGGTCATTCCATTTGGGCTCGTTTATTTCATTCATTATTATGTCAAGCGGGATAAGAAAAGAGCGCTGAAGCTGGCCATGGACGTAACGACGCTGTTTCTGATCTTGTCGGTCTCTGCGTTGTTTAATAATGTGTTCCATTCGACCTTTGGCTTCTATCTGATCGTATTAATTCTATTGGTTGTTAGCGGATTGATTGGCGGGGCGCAGACTCGCCTGAAGGGAAGGGTCGACGCCCGCAAGCTGCTGCGTGTGGTGTGGCGTTTGGCGTTTGCGGCAACCGGATTAGCATACGTTTTATTGTTTTTAATCAGCTTTATTACATATATCACCGCCGCTTAGGTCAAACTAGGGTTGCCTTCCCAATACCGAATAAAGGGATGACATTCTTGGTTAATTGTTAAGAAAATCAAATGTCAATATTGTATATTGGACTATTTTGTTAAAGTCTAGCGCGAATTTTAGCAATTAACGCGAAAAATCTTGAATTTTATGTTGGATTTTTTTGACCGCTGGTTGTATAATCTAAAAACATATACCAAACCATTTTAAGGGGGATATTGCTAGATGAAGAAGAGTAAGAGTCTTTTGCTTCTTCTGACGCTCGTTCTTGCAGTCGGCACATTGCTAGCCGCATGCGGTTCGAACAACGGAAACAATGGCGCTGCTAATAATGGCGCAGCGAATGGAGGCAATACAGCTTCCGACAGTGGCAACAGCGGCGGAGAGAAGTTGGCCGCAGATCAAACGCTGAGAATTAACCTGAGCGCCGAGCCACCAACTTTCGACCCGGCTCAAGCTCAAGACAGCCAAGCTAACACCGTTCTGAAGTTGATGTACGAAGGTCTTACACGCCAGGACGAATCTGGTCAAGTTATCCCCGCTGCAGCTGAAAGCTGGGACATCGACGGGACGAAATATACGTTCCACCTGCGTAAAGACGCTAAATGGAGCAATGGCGACCCTGTTACGGCGAACGATTTCGTATTCGCTTGGGAACGTGTCCTGAGCCCGAACACAGATCCGGCTGCACCTTATGCTTATCAATTGTACTACCTGAAAAATGCTCAAGAATATAACGAAGGAACCATCACGGATTTCAGCCAAGTCGGCGTAAAAGCAGTTGACGACTATACGCTGGAAGTGGAACTGGTTGCTCCAACTCCTTACTTCCTTGGTCTGACTTCCTTCTATACGTTCTATCCGGTTCACCAATCCGTTAAGGATGATCCGAAATGGGCGGTTGACCAAAGCAAAATGATCGTTAACGGCGCGTTCACGCTGACCAACTGGGTGAAAGGCCAATCGATCGAAGTAACGAAGAACGAAAACTATTGGGATAAAGCTAACATCAAGCTGAACAAAATCACCATGTCTCTGGTTAACAGCGGCGCAACTGAGTTGGCTTCTTACCAAAACAACGAATTGGATCGCGCAGGTGCGCCTAACGGCGAAATCCCAACCGACCAAATTCCGATCCTGAAAGATCAATTGAAAGACGAATTGGAGATCAAAGGGATTGCAAGTACGTACTACTATGAATTTAACGTAACGGCTAAACCGTTTGATAACGTGAATATCCGCAAAGCGTTTGCGATGGCTATCGATCGTCAAGCGATCGTTGACAACGTAACGCTGGGTGGTCAAGTTCCGGCATTCGGCTTCGTACCTCCGGGTATCAAAGGTCTGAATGACGAATATCGTAATGAACACAAAGACGACTACTTCACAGAAAACGTGGAAGAAGCGAAGAAGCTTCTGGAACAAGGTATGAAAGAAGAAGGCTATACGAAATTGCCTGAGATCACATTGACTTACAACTCCAGTGAAGGGCACAAGAAAATCGCTTTGGCAGTTGCGGATATGTGGAAGAAAAACCTGGGCGTTGACGTGAAAACGGAAAACCAAGAATGGGCCGTATTCATCGAAAACCGTCAAAACCTGAACTACCAAGTAGCTCGTGCTGGTTGGAGTGCAGACTACAACGATCCGATGACATTCCTGGATATGTGGGTAACAGGTGGCGGTAACAACGACACCGGCTTCTCGAACGAAGAATACGACAAGCTGATCAAAGAAGCGAAAAATAGCGAAGATATGGCACTTCGTGACGCGAACTTCGCAAAAGCCGAAGAAATCCTGATCAAGGACAACCAAGTCTTGATGCCGATCTACTACTACACGAACGTTTCGGCTACGAAACCGTGGTTGAAAGGTGTAGTTCTCGACTACAGCGGTGCGATCGATTACAGCCGCGCTTATATTACGGATGATCGTAAATAAGTCATTGTTAATCGCATAGAAATCTCGGGATATATATGTGGGTGTTCCATATATATCCCGTTTTTTTTGTGTGCCCTCTTCTTCCAAGCATTGCGTCCTTATACAAATATATGGAATAGACAAAGTGTTTCTTTTCACCTAAAATCGATATGTGTCGAAATTTAAAAGAAGGAGGTGTGAACGGGCATGGTGCGCTATATTGCCAGTAAGTTTTTTTACATGTTAATTTCGCTGTTTATTTTGATCTCAGCTACCTTTTTCCTGATGAAGGCGATTCCGGGGAATCCGCTTACTTCCGAGAAACAGGTGCCTCCGGCAATTAAGGAGCGTCTTATAGAACAGTTAGGACTCGATAAGCCCGTTTACCAGCAATATCTGAAATATTTGGGTGAAATTGCTCAGGGCGATTTGGGAATTTCCATGAAGCAGATCAACCAGGATGTATCTCACATCATTAGTCAAACGTTTTCGGCGTCTTTGAAGCTGGGGATTGTTGCGATTATCGTCGCGTTAGTCCTTGGGGTACTGCTTGGTATGTTGGCAGCGCTGTATCATCGCAAATTGATCGACAATGTGGCGATGGTGTTAGCGGTGCTGGGCATCGCGGTACCTAGCTTCGTCGTGGCTTCTTTGCTGCAGTACGTATTTGCTTCGAAGCTGCACTGGCTGCCGACGATGGGCTTTAAAGGTCCGATGTATTATGTGTTGCCGGTAGCGGCCCTCACGGCGCAGCCGATCGCGTTTATCGCCCGTTTGACCCGTTCAAGCATGCTGGAAGTATTGCATGCAGATTACATCAAAACGGCTAAGGCGAAAGGCCTGGGCTGGATGGCAATTCTGTTCCGTCACGTGATCCGTAACGGGATTATGCCGGTAATCACCTATATGGGACCGATGACGGCAAACATCGTAACCGGTTCTGTGGTTATCGAGCAGCTCTTCGGGATTGGCGGTATCGGAAAACAGTTCGTGCAAGCGATCAGCGTCCGCGATTATCCGCTGATTATGGGGATTACGATTTTTTACGGCGTATTGCTGATGTTGGCCCGGTTTATCACGGACATCCTCTACGTGCTAGTGGATCCGAGAATTAAGCTTTCGAAAGGGAAGGAGGGATAATGCGCATGGATACGAATCCAATCAAAGTGATGCCGACTCCGGTCGACCTGACGGCGGACGATTTCCGCAAAATCGGCGCGGACGAGAAAGAAGCCGAAGTCATTCAACGCGAAAGTATCTCAGCTTGGCGAGATGCATGGCAAAGATTGCGCAGCAATAAGCTGGCGATGACGGCTTTGATCTTCTTGGCGCTGGTAACGTTGGCTGCGATTATCGCTCCGGTTATCGTCGGTAAAATCTACGGCTACAACTATTATTCAAACGACCTTTTAAATACGAACAAAGCGCCATCGGCCACGCACTGGTTTGGTACGGACGACCTTGGCCGCGATATGTTTATCCGAACTTGGATGGGGGCGCGCATTTCCCTGATCGTTGGTCTGGCGGCAGCGTGTATCGACCTTTTGATTGGCGTCATTTACGGCGGAATCATGGGTTACTTTGGCGGCCGCGTCGATGAAATTATGAGTAAGTTTTCAGAGATTTTGTACTCCATCCCTTATCTGCTCGTTACGATTCTGTTGCTGGTCGTGATGGAGCCGAGCTTGGGAACGATTATCCTTGCTTTAACAATTACCGGCTGGATTAACATGTCGTGGATTGTCCGCGGTGAAATTATGCAGTTGAAGAACCGCGAATACGTGTTGGCTTCCCGTTCGATGGGCGCAGGCCACGGACGCTTGTTGTTCCGCCACCTGTTGCCAAATGCGGTTGGACCTATCATCGTTACGGTGACATTGTCTGTACCTAACGCGATTTTCGCCGAAGCGTTCCTTAGCTTCCTTGGCTTGGGCGTTCAAGCTCCGGTTGCTTCGCTCGGTTCGATGATCAATGATGCCTTGACCGGCTGGTTGTATTACCCGTGGCGGATGCTGTTCCCAGCCATTTTGATCAGTATCATCATGCTGGCGTTTAATATTTTTGGTGACGGTCTTCGCGATGCGCTTGACCCTAAACTGAAGAAGTAGGAGGTGGAATGATGGAGCCGATTTTACAAGTTAAAGATTTGCATGTTTCCTTCCAAGTCAAAGGTGGAGAAGTGAAGGCCGTCCGCGGCATGAACTTTGAAGTGGGGAAAGGTGAAACGGTTGCGATCGTCGGCGAATCCGGCAGCGGCAAGAGCGTCACGGCCCAAACGATTATGCGCCTGATTCCGTCTCCTCCTTCCATCATTAAGCAAGGTGAAATTATTTTCCAAGGGCAAGACCTTTTGAAGAAAAGCGACAAGCAAATGGAATCGATCCGCGGGAAAGATATTGGCATGATATTTCAGGACCCGATGACCTCCTTGAATCCTACGATCAAAGTAGGCCGACAAATCACTGAAGTATTAATCAAACATCAGAAAATGTCAGCGGGCGAAGCGAAGAAACAGGCTATCGAGATGCTTAAGCTTGTAGGCATCAAAAATGCAGAAGCCCGCTTTAACCAATATCCACACGAATTCTCCGGGGGGATGCGGCAACGCGCCATGATCGCCATCGCACTTGCCTGCCGGCCTGCGCTGTTGATCGCTGACGAACCAACAACGGCGCTCGACGTGACGATTCAGGCTCAAATCATGGACGTCATGAAAGAGATGCAATCCCGGCTGGGCACCTCCATCATTTTGATCACCCATGACCTTGGCGTCGTAGCCGGCATGTGTGATCGCGTCATCGTCATGTATGCCGGTGAAGTGGTGGAGACCGGAACGAAGTGGGAGATCTTCAAAAACCCGCAGCATCCATACACCAAAGGTTTGCTGCGTTCGATGCCGCGTTTGGATCAGAAGAAGGGCGAACCGCTGATTCCGATTATCGGTACACCGCCGGATTTGATCAAGCCGCCGATTGGTTGCCCATTCGCCGCTCGTTGCGACCAAGCGATGAAGATTTGCGAACGCATCGACCCAGGCGCGACTGTATTTAGCGAAACGCATACAGCCCGCTGCTGGGATCTTCATCCGATGGCCAAGGAGGTACAGTCGTCATGAGCAAAGGCAAAACTCTAATTGAAGTTGAAGGCTTGAAAAAATACTTTAACGTTGGCGGCGGTAACGTACTGAAGGCGGTCAACGACATCAGCTTCTCGATTGCCGAAGGCGAAACGCTTGGCCTCGTTGGCGAATCGGGCTGCGGTAAATCGACCGCGGGCCGTACGATTCTTCGTTTGTACGAGCCGACGGCTGGCAGCGTTCGCTTCAACGGCGTGGACATCAGCAAATTGCCGCCGAAGAAAATGAAAGCGATGCGCCGCGACATGCAGATGATCTTCCAGGATCCGTATGCATCGCTGAATCCGCGGTTTACCGTTACGGATATCATCGGGGAAGCGCTGGATATTCACGGTTTGGCCGGATCTAAAGCAGAACGCAAGAAACGGGTTGAAGAATTGCTGGATATGGTTGGTTTGAACCCGGACCATGCAACCCGTTATCCGCACGAATTCTCCGGCGGTCAGCGCCAACGGATCGGGATTGCCCGTGCGCTGGCGGTGAATCCGAAGTTCATCATCTGTGACGAACCGATTTCGGCGCTGGACGTATCCATTCAGGCACAGGTTGTCAACCTGCTTGAGGATCTTCAGGACCGTCTCGGATTAACGTATCTGTTTATCGCGCACGACTTGTCCATGGTGAAGCATATCAGTGACCGTGTGGCCGTGATGTATCTGGGCCGGATCGTGGAGCTGGCAGACAGCGAAGAGTTGTATGCCAACCCGATGCACCCTTATACGAAAACGCTCCTGTCCGCGATTCCGATCCCGGATCCGGAAATTGAAGCTAACAAGAAACGGATTGTTCTGGAGGATACCACCAGCGGTCCAATCGGCAAAGAAGGGGTTGCCAGCGGAGGTTTGTACGACTTGGAGAACTCCGAGCTGGTTGAAGTGTCTAAAGGACATTTCGTCTCCATGCCGAAAAAAGGTTGATCGATTCTGCGAACTCCCGCAGCCGTTCATGACGGTTGCGGGAGTTTTTTTTTTTTGCGCCTGATCATTACGGAAAGTTAGAGGTTTAGCAAAAGTAAGGATTTCTTTGACGGAGCGGTAGGACATCCGTTACAATCAAGGAAGGTTTTGATGCAGACAGGAGGACGCAAACTGATGAATGTCGTTCAAGAGCAACTTTCATTTGTGGGGCCGCTGGCTGAAGTATACGTCAATCAGTTTGCTACGGTTCAGCAATTGTATGAGAGCGACCCGGCGGAGGCCAACAGCTGGGCTGAACGAGTCGCATGGCTTGATCAATCAGAGCATACGCGCATAAGTCGGAAGGCAGTCGCTGCCCGACTTCGTGAATATAACAGACAATATAACCCGTCCCCGGCCGTTGAACAGGCGATCGATCAACTCGAGCAGCCGGGGACGGCGGTGATTGTCGGCGGGCAGCAAAGCGGGTTATTCACCGGGCCGCTGCTCGTGATCTATAAAGCCGTGACCATCCTCAAAGCGGCGAAGGCCGCTTCGGCCCGGTTAAATCGTCCGGTGGTGCCGGTGTTCTGGATTGCCGGCGAGGATCACGACTGGGATGAGGTCAATCACACCTATGTGTTGGCGCCGGATTTACAGGTGCGTCGGATTCGCATGCACCGCGGCAGCATGGACCGGCTGCCGGTCAGCTTCACGAAGGTGACGTCCGAGGCGTGGGACAAGGCCATTTCAGAGCTGGAGCAGCTGTTGCCCGACAGCGAGCATAAGGCGGCGCTCCTGGACTTGGCACGAAGCTCGTCAGCGGATGCGGATAACTTGACGGCCGCTTTTGCCAAGCTGATGGGAGCTTTATTTGGAAAATACGGACTGGTGCTGCTGGACTCGTCAGATCCTGAGTTGCGCCGGCTGGAAGTACCGGTGTTTGAGCAAATGATTCGCCGCAATGATGAGCTGGAATCGGCTTACCACGAAACGGTACGGGATTTGGCGGGCTTGGGATTTGAACCTTCGGCTGAAGTGGCCGAAAATGGAGCGAATTTGTTCTATATTAATGAACATGAACGGCTGCTGTTGTTTAAACAGGAAGGGCGCTTCGAAGACCGCAAGGGCAAAGTCTCCTTTACGGCTGACGAGCTGCTCGCCGAGCTGCGGGAGCATCCGGAGCGGTTCAGCAATAATGTGTTAACTCGCCCCTTGATGCAGGACAGTTTGCTTCCCGTCCTTGGCTCGGTTCTCGGCCCCGGCGAAATTGCTTACTGGGGGCTGACGCGCAAGGCGTTTCATAAGCTTGGGCTGAAAATGCCACTGCTGCTGGCACGGGAAGCTTTTACGGTGGTAGATCGAACCGTGCAAAAGTATATGCAGAAATATCAGCTCAGCTGGGATGATGTGAAGGATGCCGAAGGCTTCCGCCGCAGACGTGGAGCTTGGCTTGCGGCGCAGGAGCGGATGCCGGTCGACAAGCGGTTTGATGAGGTCATCGCTGCGTTTGGAGAGCTATACAATCCGCTCATTGAGGAGCTGGCAGGAGTTCAAAGCGATTTGTCCAGACTCGGGGCGGTGAACCGAGACAAGATCATCGGCCAAATCGAGTATTTGCGCGGCAAGGCGAAGGATGCGTTGGAGAAAATTCATGAGACCGGCTTACGCCATTTCGACCGGATTCAACTCTCGCTATTCCCTCTAAGCAAGCCGCAGGAGAGAGTTTACAATCTCTTTGATGCATTAAATCGATATGGGACGGATTGGATCGAAGGCCTGATGAATATCCCTTATGAGTTAACTGGCAAACATCGAATCATCTATTTATAGGAGGAGACATTTATGAGTTCGTTAGCGATTCAGAACAGCATCATTACCGACTTGAAGCTTGCGCCGGAGGGGCATTTGAAGATCGATTGGGTGGAAGCCCACATGCCGGTGCTGAACCGGATTCGGAAGCAATTTGAGGCGGAGCAGCCTTTTAAAGGACTGAAAGTGACCATCTCGCTTCATTTGGAAGCCAAAACGGCCTACTTGGCTAAAGTTATCCAAGCCGGTGGGGCGGAAGTGACGATTACCGGCAGCAATCCGCTGTCGACGCAGGACGATGTTTGTGCTGCACTCGTTGAAGATGGCATCACCGTTTATGCCAAATATAATCCTGAACCGGAAGAATATAAGGCGTTGTTAATTAAAGCGCTGGAGACGAAGCCGGATCTTATCATCGACGATGGCGGTGATTTGGTTACGATCTTGCACTCGGAACGTCAGGATTTGCTGGAGAATGTGCGGGGCGGCGCTGAAGAGACGACCACCGGGATTTTGCGCCTGAAAGCGATGGACAAGGAAGGCCAGCTGAAATTCCCAATGGTTGCAGTAAATGATGCTTATTGCAAATACTTGTTCGACAACCGCTACGGCACCGGCCAATCGGTGTGGGACGGAATTAACCGGACGACGAATCTGGTCGTTGCTGGGAAAACCGTCGTGGTTGTCGGCTACGGCTGGTGCGGCAAAGGCGTGGCGATGCGGGCCAAAGGCCTTGGCGCTAACGTCGTTGTTACCGAAGTTGACGCGATCAAAGCGGTGGAAGCCGTGATGGACGGCTTCCAAGTGATGCCGATGCTGGAAGCGGCGAAGATCGGCGATTTCTTCGTCACTGTGACCGGCAACCGCGACGTGATTCGCGGCGAGCATTATGATGTGATGAAGGACGGCGCGATTCTGTCCAATGCCGGCCACTTCGACGTGGAAGTCAACAAGCCTGAGCTTGCGGAGCGTTCGGTTTCGGTTCGCACCGTGCGCAAGAACATTGAGGAATATCAGTTGAAGGACGGACGCAAAATGTACCTGCTCGCCGAAGGCCGTCTGGTGAACTTGGCCGCCGGCGACGGACATCCGGCCGAAATCATGGACATGACGTTTGCGCTGCAGGCGTTGTCCTTGAAATACGTGAATGACCGTTATCAGGAAATCGGGAAAACGGTTGTTAACGTCCCTTATGAGCTGGACGAGCAAGTGGCCCGCTTCAAACTGGAAAGCCTCGGCGTGAACATCGATACGCTGTCCGCTGAGCAACGCGCTTACCTGGATAGCTGGCAGGAGCATTAATTCGTCGCAGCGGTGATTACAGCTCGATCGCCGGTGGACAGGCGTTACGGTGAAACGCTACGGCCGCTGTAAATTGATGCGTGTTCGCCGGGAGACGATAATTAACGGTAAATCGTACCGCTAATTGTTACTTATCCGCCGCTAGACGATGATTAACGGTAAATCCTACCGCTAATTTTGCCGGATTGGGCGAAGTCGGGTGATTTCACCGAAAATAACGGTACAAAATCCTGTTAATTCGCTGAAACTGCGGATTGTTCAATAAAATAAAGGTACTTTTTACTGTTAACACACCAATAAAGGACTATCTGAGGCAGATCAAATCTGCCGGGATAGTCCTTTTTGCTGCTTATTTAGCGCCGAACGAAGCGTCAACCGCGGTTGCAGCCCTAAAGTAATACCTCCTTCCCACCAACCGCCTGTCAAAAAAATTTTGAACCAGAGAAGGATTTTCTCGTTCAGTGTGGAATAGTTACATATCACAGTGGTGTAAAGTGGTGCAAAGTGGGGGAAAGAGGTAAGGAGTGAGTCACCAATGTTTATGGGGGAGTTCCAACATAGCATTGACGATAAAGGCCGGATTATTATTCCGGCTAAGTTTCGTGAACTCCTCGGCAGCTCTTTCGTGGTTACCCGCGGCTTGGACCAGTGTCTTTTCGTTTATCCGATGCAGGAATGGGAAGTGCTGGAACAGAAGCTGAAGGCTTTGCCACTGATGAAATCCGACGCCCGTGCGTTTACCCGCTTCTTTTTCTCGGGTGCAACCGAATGTGAATGGGATAAACAGGGAAGGGTAAACTTGCCAAGTAATTTACGGCAGTATGCCAAGCTGGAGAAGGATTGCGTTGTTTTAGGCGTGTCGAATCGCGTGGAAATTTGGAGCAAAGACACGTGGGAGCAATACTTCCAGCAGTCGGAAGATACGTTTAACGAAATTGCTGAGAAGCTGGTGGATTTCAACTTCGATCTTTAGAAGGAGTTATTCTTTAAGCTAGTCAAATGAATTCAGGTTTGGGGGCGTAAGTCTTGTTTCATCACATCACGGTACTCAAAGAAGAAGCGACAGAAGGGCTGCGCATCAAGCCGGACGGCATTTATGTGGATTGTACGCTGGGAGGCGGCGGCCACAGCTCCGTCATCTTATCCAAGCTAGGTCCAGGGGGAAGGCTGATCGCTTTCGACCAGGACGACTGGGCGCTGGACAATGCCAAGGAGCGGCTCGCAGCCTATGCGGACAAGTTAACTTTGGTAAAAAGCAATTTCCGCTACATCGAGCAAAAACTGCGGGAGATCGAAGGGGTGCCGCAGCTAAACGGGGTTCCCCAGGTGGACGGCGTATTGTTCGACCTCGGTGTTTCCTCCCCTCAGTTTGACGAAGGGGAGCGGGGGTTTAGCTATAACGCGGACGCGCCGCTCGATATGCGGATGGATCAATCGGCCGCATTGACGGCTCGGGAGATCGTAAATACGTGGCCGGAACGCGAAATTGCTCGTATTTTGTTCCAATACGGCGAGGAGAAATTTTCCAGGCGGATCGCCAAGGTCATTGCAGACCGGCGAGCACAGGAGCCGATCGAAACGACGGGGCAGCTCGTCGAGCTGATCAAGGAGGGCATCCCGGCGGCTGCAAGGCGTACGGGGGGCCACCCAGCCAAGCGCAGCTTTCAGGCATTGCGCATCGCGGTTAACGATGAGCTGGGCGCATTCGAAGAAGGGCTGCATGCGGCCATCCGTTGTTTGGCGCCGGAAGGACGGGTTTCGGTCATCACCTTCCACTCGTTGGAGGACCGAATCTGTAAGCAAATCTTTGCCAGCTATGTGGAGAAATGTACTTGCCCGCCCGATTTTCCGATGTGCGTGTGCGGCGGCAAAGGATCACTTAAATTAATCAACCGGAAACCAATCGTTCCGTCGGAGCAGGAGTTGGCTGACAATCCGAGGGCCCGTTCCGCGAAATTACGCGTGGCGGAGAAATTGCAAACCGGTGTGGAGGTATCGTAAATGGCTTATACGCGTGGGAATCTGGCAGTCAAGGAGAAGCAAGCGGAACGCAGCTATCAACCGCAGCGTTATCGGGAAACGACGAAGGTGGTAACCCGCCGTTCGCCGTTGCCGGTTCGTGAGAAGTTGCTGTATATGATGACGGTTATTTTTTGCGTAGCCGTGATGGGCGGGTTGTTATGGCAAAATGTGTCACTTTACAACATTAAGCGTCAAATGTTTAATTTGAATACGGACATTCAAGCGATCAACGCGGAAGTGAAGGAACTAAGCATTCAAAAGGAAAAGCTGGAGGAGCAAATTCCGGAGAAGGCGAAGGAGCTCGGTTATGTTCAGCCGGAGGTAGAAGGCTTTCATGTGAATGTACCGGCAGATGGCGTTGAAACGGCCAAGAAATAATGTCTAAAGAGGTTTTGCCATGATCAAGCGAATAAAGCTTCGAACACTGCTGATAGGGGGATGTATTACCCTCTTTTTTGCTGTATTGATCGGTAGAGCGTTTTGGCTGCAGGTCGTGCAAGCGGACTTTTGGCAGGCGCATGCGGAGGAGCTGTGGTCAACCAAAAAGTTGCTGCCCGCAACGAGAGGAACGATCACGGATCGGAATGGCGATGTCCTGGCGGTGGATGCTCCGGCTTACACGGTGGCCGTCAATCCCGAACTGATTAACAAGTACGGCCTTCAGGACGAGGTAGTTGAAGGGCTTGGCAAGGTCCTCGGTAAAGATGAAAGTGAACTCCGGAAAATCGTCAGTGCCAAAAAAGAGTCCGGCGAGTACTATACGCAACGCGAGGTTCGGAACGAGGGCTGGAAGATTGATCAAGACCTGAAGAATCAGGTGCAGGCATTGATCGACGAGCTGAAGGAAAAGCATAGCAAACTGCAGGACGTCGGCATTTACTTGATCAAGGATCAGAAGCGGTATTATCCGAATCAAAGCTTGGCTTCCCACGTCTTGGGATACATCGACCGCGAAGGCAAAGCCGTATCCGGTATTGAAGCCTACTTCGATGAGCAGCTCAAGGGCGTTGACGGTTCGCTCGAGTACAAGCGGGACGGCCGGGGAATTGAGATTCCGAAAGCCAGCGAAATTTATAACCCGCCGAAGAACGGAGACAACCTGAAGCTGACGATTGACTACACGATCCAGTACTACATCGAGCAGGCGATGAAGGAAGCGTACGATCAGCTGCAGCCGATCAGTATGACGGTGATTGCGGCCGATCCGAAGACGATGGAAATCCTTGGCATGGCGAATATGCCGACCTATAACCCCAATGAATATTGGGCGGATGTCGATCAGAAAAATTTCTATAACCACGCGATCAAATCCGTTTACGAGCCAGGTTCCACATTTAAAATCGTGACCTTGGCCGGGGCGGTACAGGAAGGCTTATTTAATCCAAATGCTACATACAAATCCGGCAGCATCCGGGTGCCGGGGCAAACGATTCACGACTTGAAGCGTTCCGGCTGGGGCGAGATCACGTATCTGGAAGGCGTGAAACGCTCCAGTAACGTCGCTTTCGTCAAGCTGGGTTACGAGATGCTGGGTCCGGAACGTCTGAAGACGTACGTCGATCAATTCGGATTCGGGAAAAAAACGGGCATCGAGCTGCCGGGGGAATCCAAAGGGATCGTGGATCCGGTGCAGCAGGCTGACTTTGCGGCGATGTCATACGGCCACGGGAAGCTGCTTGTGACGCCGTTGCAGCAAATTGTGGCGGTATCGGCCATCGCGAATGGCGGCAAGCTGATGGAGCCGCATATCGTCAAGTCCATCACCGATCCGCAAACCGGGGAGACGGTGGAAACCAAACCTAAAGTGCTTCAGCAGGTGATCTCTCCCGACAAAGCGAAAGAAGTTGGAACTTATTTGGAGCAGGTGGTCTCGGACCAAAAGATCGGGACGGGACGTCACGCCTACATCGAAGGGTATCGGGTTGCCGGTAAGACGGGGACTGCAGTAAAGGTAGTTAACGGCCAATATGATTACACGAAACAGGTCGTTTCATTTATCGGCTATGCGCCGGTGGATGATCCGAAGATCGCGGTTATCGTCTTGATCGACGAACCCAAGGACTCGGAACTGGGCGGGGGGGCCGCCGCCGCTCCGGTGTTTAAGCAGATCGTAAATCAAACGCTGCAGTATATGGGAGTTCCGAAAAAAATCGAAGGCAGCGCGTCCGGTAACTCCTCGAAGACAGCGGCTTCGGGACCAAAAGTTCCGGATGTCGGCGGGTTGCCAGTTCAACAAGCCAAGGACAAACTGTCGGCAAGTCGCATTTCCTATGCAACATATGGGAAAGGGGATACGATTATCTCCCAATTCCCGAAGGCGGGAACGACGCTCAAATCCGGGCAATTCGTTTACTTGCTTACGGAGAAGGGATCGGACATCAATGTGCCAAACCTGCAAGGCGAATCGCTGCGCGATGCCTTGGAGTTACTATCGGTCCTTCAAATCCCGGTTACGGCGAATGGGGAAGGCTACGTCGTCTCACAGGAGGTTGTCAACGAGAACGGCGGCAGACGTGTAATCCTTACCCTGGAACCGCCGGATAAGGAGGAAACTTCGTCCAACGATGAGCAGGTGGAGGATGCCTCAACCAGCGGCGATCAAGGGAACGATGCCGGAGAGAAGGAGACCTCGGACTCGCCATAGCTTGTTCTAACCCCTGGTTGTCCTGAATAGTCATGTGATGAGTGCAATCATGATGATGTCAGGATGGGTAAGGGGGGCGACCTGTGAAAGTATCCAGATTTACTGTACGACGAAGATTATTCTGGCTGTTAATGGTGTTGTGTTTGCTGTTTGCGGCGCTGGCCGTGCGTCTTGCCTACGTTCAAATCGGGAAAGGCGCTGAATTGTCCGCCAAAGCGGAGGATTCCTGGCGCCGGAACATCCCGTATTCGGCGAAGCGCGGCGAAATCAGCGACCGCAACGGCACGGTGCTTGCTTATAATATTACGACGCCAACGGTGATGGCCATTCCGGTGCAGATCAAAAATCCGGAGCAGACGGCCAAGAGCCTGGCGCCGCTGCTTGGGATGACCGAGGAATCGGTACTGAAGACGATCACCAAGAGACAATCCATAGTCAGGCTGCAACCCGGCGGACGCAAAATTACGATGGAAAAAGCGCAGCAAATTCGTGATTTGGCTCTTCCGGGTATTGTTGTTGCCGAAGACAATAAGCGCTACTACCCCTTCGGGGGATTGGCAGCACATATCCTGGGCTTCACCGGCGGCTACAACCAAGGCCTTACCGGCGTGGAAAGCAAATACGACAACCTGCTCAGCGGCATGAACGGAAGCGTGTCTTATTTGTCCGATGCCGGCGGGCGCTTGATGCCAGGTTCGTCGGAGAAATACGTGGAGCCGAAGGACGGCCTGAATCTGACGCTGACGATCGATAAGACGATCCAGAGCATCATCGAGCGGGAGTTGGATCA
Organism: Paenibacillus sp. p3-SID1389; assembly: GCF_025151705.1. Taxonomy (NCBI): domain Bacteria; kingdom Bacillati; phylum Bacillota; class Bacilli; order Caryophanales; family Paenibacillaceae; genus Paenibacillus; species Paenibacillus sp. p3-SID1389. Next base: position 14,948 of record NZ_JALXVO010000017.1, read on the forward strand.
GGCGATGGACCGGCTGCAGGCTGATTCAGCGCTGACAATTGCGATGAACCCGAAGACGGGAGAAATCCTTGGCATGGCTGCCCGGCCGGGGTATGAGCCGGAAGCCTACCAAGAATATGATGCAGAAGTGTATAACCGGAATTTACCAATCTGGATGACGTACGAACCAGGTTCCACCTTCAAAATCATTACATTGGCTGCGGCATTGGAAGAGAAAAAGGTGGATTTGCTGAATGAGCGTTTTTTTGATCCGGGTTACGTCAAGGTGGGCGGGGCAACCCTGCGCTGCTGGAAGAAAGGCGGCCACGGCAGCCAAACGTTCCTTCAGGTCGTAGAAAACTCCTGCAACCCCGGGTTTGTCGCCTTAGGTCAACGGCTGGGGAAAGAAACGCTGTTCCAATACATCAAAAATTTCGGCTTCGGCAGCAAAACCGGCATCGACCTGAACGGGGAAGAGAACGGGATTCTGTTTAAGCTCTCGCAAGTAGGGCCGGTGGAACTGGCGACGACCTCGTTTGGTCAAGGCGTTTCGGTGACTCCGATCCAGCAGATTACGGCGGTATCCGCGGCGATCAACGGCGGCAAGCTGTATAAACCTTATGTAGCCAAAGCGTGGACGAATCCGGAGACGGGCGAGGTGGTTTCGGAGAACAAGCCGCAGCTGGTGCGGCAGGTCATTTCGGAAGAGACCTCCAAGCAGATCCGCATGGCGCTGGAAAGCGTCGTCGCTAACGGAACCGGCGGGAACGCGTTTATCGACGGGTATCGGGTTGGCGGCAAAACCGGGACAGCGCAAAAGGTTGTGAACGGGCGTTACTCGCAAAATGAACATATCGTTTCGTTTATCGGCTTCGCTCCGGCAGACGACCCGCAAATCGTCGTATACACGGCGGTGGATAACCCGCAAGGCATTCAATTCGGCGGCGTGGTGGCCGCGCCGATCGTACGCAACATCATGGAGGATGCACTGGAATATATGAAGGTTCCGCCTCGCGAGCAGCAGGTCAACAAGAAGTATAAATACGGAGAGACGCCAATCGTAACGGTACCTGATCTGATCGGCCACACGACCCAGGAAATCTACGAGGATTTGAACATGAACTTCAACCTGGCGAGATCCGGCACCGGCAATGTGGTGATCAACCAAGCTCCGAAAGCGGGGGCCCGGGTAGAGAAAGGATCGACGATCCGCATCTACATGGGGACAGAAGCGGAGGCAGAGCAACAGCATGATCATAACTCGATCACAAGTGAATAATAATCCTGAACTTAGTTAAATTTGGTGATAATATAGTATGAGTGTGTAGCGGTACAACACGCAGTTGAAAGACGGAGGGGTAACCTATGCTGCTTAAGAAACTAGCAACGTATTTTATGACATCGCAGATACGAGGGGATGGGGAAACGTCCTGTACGGGGATTGCGATCGATTCGCGCAAGGTACAGCCGGGGGATCTATTTATTTGCCTTCCCGGCCATACGGTGGATGGTCACGATTATGCCCGGCAGGCGGAAGAACAAGGTGCCGCGGCACTTGTAGTAGAACGGTGGCTGGACGATGTTGCCTTGCCGCAGCTTAAAGTCAAGGACAGCCGGCAGGCGATGGCTGTGCTCGGAGGCGTATTCTTCGGCGCGCCAAGCTCGCGGCTGAAAGTCATCGGCGTGACCGGCACGAACGGCAAGACGACCACCACTTATCTGATCGAGCGGATTTTGCAAGATCAAGGCAGGGAAACGGGATTGATCGGCACGATCCAACGCCGGTTCGCCGGGCAGACGTATCCGATGTCCGGGACAACGCCGGAGTCGCTGGAGCTGCAGCAATATTTGCATGACATGGCTGAAGGCGGCGGTGAGTATTGTGTAATGGAAGTGTCCTCTCATGCGCTGGCGCAAGGGCGCGTGAAAGGAACCCGCTTCCGGACGGCCGTTTTTACGAACTTGACCCAGGATCATCTGGATTATCATAAGACCATGGACGAATACCGCTGGGCCAAAGGATTGTTTTTCTCCCGACTGGGCAATACGTATGCGGAAAATCCAGAGGAGCGCAGCTATGCCGTGCTGAATGTTGACGACCCGGCGAGCGCTTATTTTGCCAAGCAGACGGCGGCTGAGGTGATTACGTATGGCGTGGAGCAAGATGCCGACGTTAGAGCCTCAAACATCTCGATTACCGCACGGGGGACGTCCTTCCACGTGGATACGTTCCGCGGGAGCGCAGATATCTCCTTGCGGATGGTAGGGAAGTTTAATGTGTACAACGCGCTGGCAGCCATCTCGGCGACGCTCTTGGAAGGCATACCGCTAGAGCAGATCAAGGCCAGCCTGGAATCGGTGAAAGGCGTTGAGGGCCGGGTGGAAGCGGTGGATGAAGGTCAGGATTTCGCCGTGATTGTGGATTACGCCCATACCCCGGACGGATTGGAGAATGTGCTGCGGACGGTGAATGAATTCGCGAAAGGCCGAGTGATTTGCGTCTTCGGCTGCGGCGGGGATCGGGACCGGAAGAAACGTCCGATTATGGGCCAAATCGCCGCGAAGTATGCAGATTACGTACTGGTGACCTCTGATAATCCTCGCACGGAAGACCCGCAAGCCATCTTACGGGACATCGAACAGGGACTCGTTGAGGACGGCGTGGATCAGGCGCGTTATGAGCTGATCGTCGACCGCCGCGAGGCCATCGGGAAGGCTATTGAAATGGCAAGCCGTGAGGATGTAGTATTGATTGCGGGGAAAGGCCATGAGACCTATCAATTGATAGGCTCCAAGGTGCTCGATTTTGACGATCGAATCGTTGCAAAAGAAGCGATAAGGGGTTTGGCAAAGTGATCAAAAGAAACTTAGCGGAAATTGCCGCGATGTGCGGCGGACAGATTCGGGAAGCGGGCGATGCCGGCATCGTGGTGCAAGGCGTTGTGACGGACTCCCGGCAAATAACGAAAGGCTGCCTGTTTGTGCCGCTGGCGGGAGAACGGTTCGACGGCCATGATTTCGCCTCGGACTGCCTGCAGGCGGGAGCAGGCGCTTGCCTGTGGGCACTCTCGAAGGGAACGCCGCCAGGCCCGGCCGTACTCGTGGACGATACGCTAATTGCGCTGCAGGCGCTGGCCAAATCATACTTGACCGAAACCGGAGCTAAAGTCGTCGGGATCACCGGAAGCAACGGGAAAACGACGACCAAAGACTTGGTTTACGCTCTTTTGTCTACGACTTATAAAGTGCATAAAACCAAAGGGAATTTCAACAACCATATCGGCCTTCCGTTAACGATCTTGGCCATGCCGGAAGATACGGAAATCGCCGTACTGGAGATGGGGATGAGCGGCCGTGGGGAAATCGAACTGCTTTCGAAGATCGGTGAACCGGAAACGGCGGTTGTCACCAACATTGGCGAATCCCACTTGCTGCAGCTGGGTTCGCGGGAAGAGATCGCAAGAGCCAAGCTGGAAATTCTAGCGGGCATGAAGCCGGGAGGACTGTTCATCTACAATGGGGACGAACCTCTCATCCCTAAAGTGTTGGCCGAGCCGTCTACGGTGAAGCCGGAAGGACTGCAAACGGCAACGTTTGGGCTGCGTCCGGAGAATGACCAGTATCCCACGGGGATCCTGTTTACGGACCATCAAACGTTGTTTACGCCGCATGGCAGTGAAGGCGATCCGCTGGAACTGCCGCTTCTCGGCGAGCATAACGTATCCAATGCGCTTGCGGCGATCACGGTTGCCCGTCATTACGGGGTGGGCGAAGCAGCGATCCGCGAGGGCTTCAGCAAAGTGGAGCTGACCGGAATGCGGATTGAGGTTATTACCGGACGGAGCGGCATTACGATCCTGAACGACGCGTACAACGCCAGCCCCACTTCGATGAAAGCGGCCCTTGGCGTTTTGGAGCATATGAAAGGGTATCGGAAGAAAATCGCCGTGCTCGGCGATATGCTGGAGCTGGGCGATTCCGAGGCAGATTACCATCGCGAAATCGGGGAGATGTTGACACCAGGTACGGTGGATCAGCTGTTCACCTGCGGTCCGCTTTCCCGCCACATCGCCGAAGGGGCGAAGAAACAGTTGGACCCGAATTTCATTCATGCATATACTGATAAGTCTGAACTGATCCGCAAGCTGGTTTCGTTGCTGCATCCGCAGGACGTCGTCTTGGTTAAGGCTTCCCGAGGCATGAAACTCGAAGAAGTCGTCGAAGCGATCAAAACTAGCGAGCTGACACACTAATACCGGCGAAAGGGGGGGATCCCATGGATTTTGGACTTATCTTGCTAACGATCGGCGTATCTTTTATTCTGGAGGTCATCTCGGCTCCGCTGATCATTCCGCTGCTGAGAAGACTCAAATTCGGCCAGCAAATCCGCGGCGAAGGGCCGCAAAGCCATTTGAAAAAGGCGGGAACGCCAACGATGGGCGGCATCATTATCCTATTGGCGTTTACGTTAGCTTTCTTGAAATTTTCCGTTGTGAATACCGACTTCTACGTGCTTCTGGTCGCCACGCTTGGCTTTGGACTGGTCGGATTTCTCGACGACTATATCAAAATTGTATTTAATCGGTCTTTGGGTCTCACACCCAGACAGAAATTGATTGGACAGCTGCTGTTCGCCGGAATCATGTGTGCCTTGCTCATCTCGGAGGGCCATAGCACAGCGATCGTTATCCCGGGGACGGACATTGCGTTGGACTGGGGCCCGTGGTTCTATTATCCGTTTATCGTCATTATGATGATGGCGGTGACCAACGCCGTGAATTTTACCGATGGCGTGGACGGCTTGCTGTCTGGCGTCAGCGCGATTGCACTGGGGGCGTTTGCGGTGATCGCCATGCAGGTGACTTCGCTTCCTGCCGCGGTTTGTGCGGCAGCCATGATCGGTGCCGTGCTGGGCTTTCTGGTATTTAACGCTCATCCGGCCAAGGTGTTCATGGGCGATACCGGTTCGCTGGGCATCGGCGGGGCGATTGGAGCGATTGCGATCGTCACCAAAACCGAGCTGTTGTTCCTGGTCATCGGCGGAATTTTCGTCATCGAAATGTTGTCCGTCGTCATCCAGGTCATTTCGTTTAAGACATGCGGCAAACGGGTATTTAAAATGAGCCCGATTCACCATCATTTCGAGTTGTCCGGATGGTCGGAATGGCGCGTTGACGTCACCTTCTGGGCGGTTGGACTGGTGCTGGCGGTCATAGGACTTTACTTGAACAAGGGGTTGTAATGAAGATGAATCATCCAGAAGAATACCGGGGACGTCAGGTTGTCGTTCTCGGTTTGGCGAGAAGCGGCGTTCAGGTCGCCAAAACCCTGCATCATTATGGCGCCGTCATCACGGTCAACGATAAAAAAGAACGAGAACAGTGTCCCGAAGCATCCGAATTGGAGGCTTTGGGAATTTCTGTTGTATGCGGAGGTCACCCGGACGATCTCATTCATGAGGGCGTTTCGCTGGTCGTTAAAAACCCCGGAATCCCGTATACCGCGCCTCCCGTGGCCAGGGCGATTGAGCTTGGCATCGAGGTTGTGACGGAGGTGGAGGTCGCTTATTTGATCAGCCCGGCTCCCATTCTCGGGATCACCGGATCCAACGGTAAAACGACCACGACAACGTGGATCGGCAACATGCTGGAGGCTGCCGGCATGAGACCGATTGTCGCTGGCAATATCGGCATCCCGCTGTGCGAGGCCGCTGAGGAGGCGGATGAAGGCAATTGGCTGGTCGCCGAGCTCAGCAGCTTTCAGCTGAAGGGGACCCGGGCGTTCCGCCCGGAGGTAGCCTGCTTGCTGAACGTGGCGGAGACGCACCTGGATTATCATGGGACAATGGATGATTACATCTCGTCGAAAGCCAAGCTGTTTGCGAATCAACGGGAAACGGACCGCGCCGTCCTCAATTGGGACGACCCCGTGTGCCGGGAGCTTGTGCCTTACATAAAAGCGAAGCTGATCCCTTTCTCCATGACCGAGGAGTTGCAGTCGGAGGGTGTTTACGTCGAGCCGGCATACATTCCGGACGTTGAAGACGGGCTGGCCCGCCGCATCATGTATCGGGGGGCTGATGGCGAGGTGCGTGTCATCATCGACATTGCCGACATCGCCTTGCCGGGCCGCTTTAACATCGAGAACGCGCTGGCGGCGGTTGCGGCGGCGATTGCGGCGGGTGCCGCACCAGAAGCGCTTGCGGAGCCACTGCGAACGTTCCACGGTGTGGAGCATCGTTTGGAGTATGTGGACGAGAAGCAAGGCGTCGTTTACTATAACAACTCCAAAGCGACCAATTCCAAAGCGACGGTCATGGCCCTCGGCGCGCTGCAGGCACCCATCGTGCTGATCGCCGGCGGTTTGGACCGCGGCTCGGATTATATGGAGCTGCTGCCGGTTTTCAAAGAGAAGGTGAAAGCCGTTGTGGCGATGGGGCAAACGAAAGAAAAAATTGCTAGAGTCGCTGAGCTGGCGGGTCTATCGCACATCGTGCTGGTCGATACTGTGGACAGCGCCGCAGATACGCTGCGTGCTGCGCTGAAGGAGGCTGCAAGCCTGGCGGAGCCGGGAGATATCGTTCTGCTCTCGCCAGCCTGTGCCAGCTGGGATATGTTCCCTTCCTATGAGGAGCGTGGACGCATTTTTAAAGAGGCGGTGCATACCCTTTAAGTAGGGGGGTGGAAAAGCCCCTACTTTCGGTTAAGAGGTGGCATCCACGATGGGCAAGAGCCGTACGGCGCCGGATTTTTGGCTGGCGGCCAGCATTCTCGGATTGCTGGCGATCGGAATCGTAATGGTATACAGCGCGGGTTCCGTACTCGCTTTCCATGATTACGGCGATTCTTTCTATTTCGTCAAGAGGCAGCTGCTCTTTGCTGTACTTGGGTTAATCGCGATGTTCCTGATGATGAATGTAGATTACCGTCTGCTGCGGAAATACGCCAAAATCGGGCTGGTTCTATGCTTCATCCTGCTCGTGATCGTGCTGATTCCCGGTATCGGGGTCGTGCGCGGCGGGGCGCGCAGCTGGCTGGGCATCAGCTCGTTTGGGATTCAACCCTCCGAGTTTATGAAGCTTGGCATGATCTTGTTTCTATCCTATTGGCTGAGTAAGGAAGATTACAAGATCACGAATTTTACGAAAGGCCTGCTGCCGCCGCTTGGGATTATCGGACTTGCCTTCGGCTTAATCATGCTTCAGCCCGATTTGGGGACGGGGACGGTCATGCTGGGCGCTTCCCTGTTGATCGTGTTTACCGCAGGTGCACGCATTCGGCATTTAGCCGGCCTGGCGGCCGTGGGAGCGCTGGGCTTCGTCGGCTTGATCCTGGCAGCGCCTTACCGGCTGAAGCGGATCACCGCCTTCCTTGATCCCTGGTCGGACCCGCTGGGCGCAGGATATCAGATCATCCAGTCGCTGTATGCGATTGGACCCGGCGGATTGGCGGGCTTGGGACTGGGGATGAGCCGGCAAAAATACAGCTACGTGCCGGAGCCGCAAACCGACTTTATCTTCTCGATCCTAGCAGAGGAATTAGGTTTTATCGGCGGACTTTTGGTTCTGTTATTGTTTTTAATTTTAGTATGGCGCGGTATGCGCGTTGCCATGACCATCGACGATCTGTTTGGCAGCTTGCTTGCCGTTGGGATCGTTGGCATGGTTGGCGTGCAGGTCGTGATCAACATCGGCGTTGTCATCGGCCTGATGCCGGTCACCGGCATTACGCTGCCGCTGATCAGTTACGGAGGATCTTCGCTGACGCTGATGCTGACCGCGCTGGGCATTCTACTGAATTTATCCCGTTATGCGAGGTGAGAATATGCGCGTCGTACTAAGCGGCGGCGGAACCGGGGGGCATATTTACCCGGCTCTGGCCGTCGCCAGCCAATGCGCCAAGGAATTTCCCGGCTCCGAATTTCTGTACATCGGAGGCAAGCGCGGGCTTGAAAGCTCGATTGTTCCGCAGCAAGGAATTCCGTTTGAAGCGATTGAGATTACCGGCTTCCGTCGGAAGCTGTCATTCGATAATGTGAAAACGGTCATGCGTTTTCTCAAGGGAGTGCAAACTTCCAAGAAACTGTTAAAACAATTTAAGCCCGATGTCGTCATCGGAACCGGCGGATATGTCTGCGGTCCGGTGGTGTACGCTGCGGCCAAGCTGGGCATTCCCAGCATCATTCATGAACAGAACGCCATTCCGGGCTTAACGAACCGCTTCCTGAGCAAATACGCATCGACGGTTGCCGTCAGCTTCGAGGGATCGGAAAAGGCGTTCCCCGCAGCTCGAAACGTCATTTACACGGGAAATCCGCGGGCGACAACCGTATTTGCAGCCGATAAACAAAAGGGCTTTGAATCCCTTGGTTTGCCGCCTAGCAGCTCGGTTGTCCTTGTGGTCGGCGGCAGTCAGGGAGCTCGAGCCATCAATCAAGCGATGGTTGAAATGGCTCCGCTGCTTAAACAGTCCGAACACTTAAAATTTGTGTACGTCACCGGAGACCGCTATTATGCCTCGACGGTGGAGGCGATTTCGGCGAAATTGGGCGAGTTGCCCGCCAATCTGCAGGTGCTTCCTTATGTGCATAACATGCCGGAGGTTCTGGCCTGCACCTCGCTGATCGTGAACCGTGCTGGGGCTTCTTTTTTGGCGGAAATTACGGCGCTGGGGATCCCCGCGATTCTGATTCCATCCCCTAACGTGACGAACAATCATCAAGAGAAAAATGCCCGCGCGCTGGAGAGCGCCGGTGCCGCCGAAGTGATTTTGGAGTCGGAGCTGACGGGCCGCAGCCTGTATGCGTCCATCGAGCGCGTGATGAGCGATTTGCGTCAGCACAGCGCGATGTCGACCGCTTCCCGTGCCTTGGGCAAACCGGATTCCGCTCATCTTATCGTGGAAGAGATGCGGAGGCTCGTCAAACACCAATAAGGCGCTGTTCATGGGCGGCGTAAGGCCTTGTGCCGGGGGCTGGGCGATTGTCACACTCTCCGTGAGGGAGGCATAAGATACTCTATAAATCGTGACAACCAAGCGGGGCAAGATGATCAGCCCTGCAGGACCCGGGCTCCGGCAGTCATCGGCTGCCGATATGGAACAGTGGCACCCGGCGAAATACCGCCGAAGGTATCCGCCATTCAAGTCAAGGAGGGTTATACGATGCAGCAGTGGATATCACAATTGACCAGGCTGGAGGCCTTGGAGGTGTTGCCGAATGAGCCAATGTCGAAGTACACGACTTGGAAAATCGGCGGTCCGGCGGATGCGATGGCCGTTCCACAAACGACCCGGCAGCTTGCGGAGCTGATGCGCTTGCTCCACGCAGAAGGAATCCCGTGGATGATGATCGGAAAAGGCTCCAATCTGCTGGTTTCCGACAAAGGCATCCGAGGCTGCGTCATCCGGCTGGGTGGTGAGTTCGAGCAGATTGTTTTCGACGGTACGGAAGTCAGCGCCGGAGGAGGCGCATCCACCGTCCGGCTCAGCATCATGGCGGGCAAAGAGGGGTTAACCGGGCTGGAATTCGCCGGGGGGATCCCGGGTACGGTCGGCGGCGCCGTCTACATGAATGCCGGTGCCCACGGGTCCGATGTGTCACGTATATTTAAATCCGCTGACATTGTTCTGGAGACGGGTGAATTGGTCACATACACAGCGGAGGATATGAAGTTTGCCTACCGGCATTCCGTCCTGCATGAACAGCGAGGGATCGTGGCTCAGGCACGTTTTTCGCTTGCCGCGGGTGACCGGCTGGAGGTCGCGGCGGCCATGGCGGCGTACAAGGACCGCCGCCGTAAAACGCAGCCGCTCTCGCAGCCTTGTGCAGGCAGCGTATTTCGCAATCCGCCCGGCGATCATGCCGCCAGGTTGATCGAAGCGGCGGGTCTCAAAGGGATGAAGGTCGGCGGGGCTGAAGTGTCCACGCTGCATGCCAATTTCATCGTCAATACCGGGCAAGCGACAGCAGAGGACGTTCTTGCGCTCATGGAGCAAGTCAAGGCAGCCGTCCAAGATCAATTTGGGGTGGCGCTGGTGCCGGAGGTCTTCTTCGTGGGTGAACGGTAAACTCGGAGGTGATACATTGGACAAATTGGTGATCGAAGGCGGGAAACCCCTATCAGGAACCATTCGTATCCATGGAGCGAAAAATGCCGCACTGCCGATTCTGGCCGCATCGCTGCTGGCGGAAGGTAAGGTGCAACTTCGAAATGTCCCCCGCCTGCTCGATATTGATGTCATGTTAGGCATTCTCGGTCGACTGGGCTGTAAAGCCGTCCATTTGGGAGATACGGTGACTGTCGATACCTCGGGAGCAGATTCCAGCCATGTTCCTGAGGATTTGATGAAACAGATGCGCTCCTCCATCTTTTTGATGGGGCCGCTGCTTGCCCGGTTTGGGGAAGTATGCATCTATCAGCCGGGAGGCTGTGCGATCGGGGAACGGAAAATCGATCTGCATTTGAAGGGACTTGAAGCTTTAGGAGCGAAGATTGAAGAGCACGATCAGCAAATATGGTGCAGAGCCAGCAAGCTGGTTGGTACCGACATCCATCTGGATTTCCCCAGCGTGGGTGCAACGGAGAACATCATGATGGCTGCAGCGTTGGCTGAAGGCACAACCATGATTACGAACGCAGCACGGGAGCCGGAGATTCAGGATTTGCAAAACTTCTTGAATGCCATGGGCGCCAGCATCATCGGCGCTGGTACCGACACGATTACGATCAGAGGAGTGAAACGCCTCTTCCCTTGCGATTACGAGATTATCCCGGACCGTATCGTTGCGGGTACTGCTTTAATTGCTGTTGCTGCCACCCGCGGCAGCGTCACGCTGACCCACAGCAACCCTTCGCATCTGGTATCGCTGCTGCACGTGCTCAAGCGGGCCGGTGTTCAAATCGGAGTGAGCGATGATATAATAACGTTGAGCAGTGCAGGCCGTCCGAAAGCGGTGGAACGGATTGTGACCTCACCTTATCCTTCGTTTCCTACCGATTTGCAGTCCCAAGTGATGGTACTGTTATCCTTGGCGGACGGAATGAGCGTGATGAAAGAAACCGTGTTCGAAGGCCGGTTCAAGCATGTGGGCGAGCTGGTTCGCATGGGAGCTGACATTACGGTGGACCTGAATTCCGCGTTTATTCGCGGGGTGCCCCGGCTTTACGGCGCGACCGTGGAAGCAACCGACCTGCGTGCAGGGGCGGCGCTGGTGATCGCCGGCTTGGCGGCCCAGGGTCAAACCGTGGTGGAGCAGGTTCATCATATCGACCGTGGTTATGATCGGATCGAAACGATGTTCCAACGGCTTGGAGGCTCGGTACGCCGTGAATCTCCAGCCTTGCGTCAGCTGGATCTGGCCTAGGTCAATGTGATGCTGATTCGCGAAACCTTCGTAGTATAGCCCTAAACTTTTGTCCCCTCCCCTGGAGGGGATAATAAGCTTTGTAATACTTATTCAGAAAGTTGCGGAGAAATGACATGCCAAAAGCGAATGTACCCGTCCTAAAAGAACCTGCGCCCAAGAAGAAAAGCGGACGAAAAATCAAAACCATACTTATCCTGCTGTTCCTCGCGTTATTATGCGTTCTATTTTTCCGTTCATCTCTGAGCAAAATTTCTGTCATTACGTTTGAAGGCAATACGTATACGACGGAGACGGAGCTGTTGGGCGCCACAGGGCTTCAGGTGGGTTCCCCGTTTTTTGCGGTCAGTGCCGATCATATCGCCCGCAAGCTGGAAGAGATTCCTTCGGTGAAGCAAGCTGAGGTAGACAAAACGTTTCCCGGCAGCGTAACGATCCATATCGAGGAATATCCGATTGCAGCGTATGTGCTGTCAGAGGACGGGAAGCTGCGAGGCTTGCTCGCCAACGGAACGCGCATCGACCTGAAGGACGGGGCGATGCCGGTGGACAAGCCGATATTAACCGGTTGGAAGGACGATGACGAGGGCTTGGTCAAACTTTGCCAAACGCTGTCGCAAATTCCGGACGAGCTGACCGCAGACATTTCGGAGATCGTACCTTCACCAACGTTGTCTTATCCGGACCGAATTAAGCTGTATACCCGGTCCAAATTCGAAATCATTTCAGCCACTTCCCTCCTAGCCAAAAAGGCGGAATACATGAACGAAATTCTGCAAACACAGGACCCTGGAAAGCTGACGATGCTGGACGCGGATTCTTATGTTCCTTACTCCACGACGGAGGACGGAGACGATGGACAAAATGATACTACTCATGATTGAAAAACAATGATAAAATACATTTTATGGGCTAGTTGGCGTTCTCCCTCTTTTTTCTTCTAATTTTTCAGATAGGGGCAGGGTCTCTGCCACAGTCAGGTTACTTCCTGTCTATGAGATGTAAAAAGTTGGAAGCCAAAAAATTTGTAGAAAAAAGAGGGAAAGGTTAAGTGGCGTTGAATTAGTAGATAGTGCATCTAACACGGCAAGCATATTTTGCAAGTATATTTTGATGGGGAAATAGGAGGTGCCAGGGGCTTGAGCAACAATGACATCATTGTTAGTTTGGACATCGGTACATCCAAAGTTCGTGCTATTATTGGGGAAATTAATAATGGAACCTTTAATATTATTGGGGTTGGATCTGCCGACTCGGAAGGAATTCGAAAAGGCGCGATTGTAGATATTGACCAAACGGTGCAATCGATCCGCAGCGCTGTGGATCATGCAGAACGGATGGTAGATATTCAAATATCTGAAGTGTATGTCGGCATTTCGGGAAATCACATCGGACTCCAAACGAGCCACGGGGTTGTAGCCGTACAAAATGAAGACCGGGAAATCGGTGAAGAAGACATCGAGCGGGTCCTGAAGGCGGCCGAGGTGATCGCCCTGCCGCCGGAACGAGAAATTATCGATGTGGTGGCCAAGCAATATATCGTGGACGGACTGGAAGGGATTTCGGACCCGCGCGGGATGATTGGCGTTCGGCTGGAAGTGGAAGCGACGATCGTCACCGGCTCCAAGACGGCGATTCACAATCTGCTTCGCTGTGTGGAGAAGGCCGGCCTTAAGGTTCGGGATCTGATATTGCTGTCGCTTGCTGCCGGTCAATTGGCGTTGTCTAAAGACGAAAAAACGATGGGATCCGTCCTGGTAGACATCGGTGCGGGTTCCACGACGATCGCTGTATTTGAAAGCGGCACGATCGTTGCGACATCCACGCTTCCGATTGGGGGAGAATTTATAACGAACGATATTGCCTACGGTCTTCGGACGTTAACGGACCATGCGGAGAAGGCGAAGTTGAAATACGGCTGCGCTTCAATCGAGGACGCGGCGTCGGATGTAACCTTTAAGGTGACACGGATCGGAAGCAATGTGGACAAGGAGTTTACGCAGGAGGATTTAGCCGCGATTGCGGAGCCGCGCGTACAGGAGATTTTTCAGTTGATCCGCCAGGAAGTCAAGCGTCTTGGCTACAGCGAGCAGCCGGGGGGATATATCCTGATCGGCGGTACGGTGTCCATGCCGGGATTGCTCAAGATTGCCCAGCAGGAGCTGGAAGCTTCGGTTCGAATTGCTGTGCCTGATTTCATCGGCGTTCGTGATCCTTCTTACACCGGCGGGGTGGGAATTCTGCATAAGGTGGTCAGAAACATGCGGATCCGCAGCGCTTCCAGCCCGAAGAAGAACGCGAACCGGAGCAAGGCTCCGGCACCGCAGGAAACCGTTCGGAAGAGCGGATTGATGGAACGACTCAAGAACTTGTTTAGCGAATTTATATAGTGGTTCAGGAATGATGCATGGGCGATCCATGCATATTGAGGGGGAGATGGAAGAGTATGTTGGAATTTGATTTCGAAATGGAGAGCTTGGCACAAATCAAGGTGATCGGGGTTGGCGGCGGCGGAAGCAACGCGGTTAACCGAATGATCGAGAACGGCGTGCAGGGCGTGGAATTTATTACGGTCAACACGGACGCTCAAGCGCTGCATTTGGCCAAGTCCGAACATAAATTGCAAATCGGGGACAAGCTGACCCGCGGTCTCGGCGCCGGAGCTAATCCGGAAGTGGGCAAGAAAGCAGCTGAGGAATCCCGCGATTTGATTGCCAATACGTTGAAAGGCGCCGACATGGTGTTTGTTACTGCCGGTATGGGCGGCGGTACGGGAACTGGGGCAGCGCCGGTCATTGCCGAGATCGCCAGAGAGTGCGGCGCACTAACGGTTGGCGTCGTAACCCGTCCGTTTACGTTTGAAGGCCGCAAACGCTCCACGCAAGCGGAGATGGGGATTGAAGCGTTGAAGGAAAAGGTAGACACGCTGATCGTCATTCCTAACGATCGCTTGCTTGAGATTGTGGATAAGAAGACGCCGATGCTGGAAGCGTTCCGCGAAGCGGATAACGTCCTGCGTCAAGCCGTGCAAGGCATTTCTGACTTGATTGCCGTGCCGGGTCTGATCAACCTCGACTTCGCCGACGTGAAGACGATCATGACCGAGCGCGGATCCGCCCTGATGGGTATCGGTCTTGCAACCGGCGAGAACCGTGCTGCCGAAGCTGCACGTAAAGCCATCATGAGTCCGCTCTTGGAGACTTCGATCGAAGGGGCGCGCGGCGTCATTATGAACATTACCGGCGGGGCGAACCTGTCGTTGTATGAAGTCAATGAAGCAGCAGAGATCGTTATTGCCGCTTCGGACCCAGAAGTGAATATGATTTTTGGTGCAATCATCGATGAGAATATGAAAGAAGAGATCAAAGTTACCGTGATCGCCACGGGATTCGAGAACAAGCCGTTGCCTAGCCGCAAGCCGGCAGCAGCTGCCCCTGGTGCTCCGGAGCCGCAGGAGAACCGTTCGACCTCCACCCTGAGACCGTTCGGTAACCAGCCTAGCGGCGACCAACTGGATATTCCGACGTTTCTTCGTAACCGTTCGCGGAACAACAACGAATAGGTTAGGAGCTATTAAACGTCTTCCCCTAGACCTTGACCCGAGATGGGCCAAGGTCTTTTTTTTTCTATCCTTCCCTTCTGCAAATCTCTCCCGCGAAGTCGACAAAAATAGTGGCATTCTACTTTCAATTTTAGACAGACTTTATCGCGCGTTCTCTTTATACTGATAACCATCTACCCAGGCAGGTGAATGCCGTTGGTTGTCTATATCGATCTCATATTTTTGATGAACCTATTGATCGATGCAAGCTTGCTTCTAGTCACGGCTTGGATGCGAAAGCAAAAAGTCGTTCTCTGGCGGCTGGCCTTGTCGGCGGTGGTTGGGGCGATGTATGTCGTCATGATGTTTTTGCCGGAGCTCTCATTTCTGTACACGTTTCTGGTGAAATTTCTATTCTCTGTCGTGATGCTGTGGGTTGCGTTCGGATTTGGAAGTTTACAAAACTACTTACGGAATATGGGAGCTTTTTATATCGTCAATTTTGCAGCGGCCGGCGGAATTCTAGGTGTACATTATTTGCTGCAAGATTCCGGAGAAATCTGGAGCGGGATATGGTATTCGGCTTCCGGCGGGCTTTCGTTTTCCTTGAAAATTGGAGTGTTGTTTATTCTGGTTTGCTTCTTCGCCGTATTGTATGGGTTTAAGCGGGTGATCGATGCACGTCAACGGCAGGAGCGGATTCGCTCCTTCTTAGCTGATTTGGAAGTACGCGTAGGCGATACAGCGATTACGTGCACGGGATTGATCGATACGGGCAACCAGTTATCCGATCCCCTCAGCCGGCTTCCGGTGACCGTAATGGAAGCTGTGCTTTGGGAGCAGGTTTTGCCCCCGTCGTATCGGGGGAAGCTGGCTGACGAACGTGCGGACAACCTCATCTTGCAGCTGACAGAGGCAGGAGATTTTCCATGGCCGGAGCGGCTGCGGTTGGTTCCTTACCGCGGGATCAACAAAGGCACCCAGTTTATGCTGGCGCTGAAGCCTGACGAGGTTATGGTCCGTCTAGACGGCAAGGAATATCGTTCGTCCCGGGTGCTGATTGGTTTGGACGGGGGGCGGTTATCGACGGAAGGAACCTACCAAGCGATTGTTCATCCCGCACTGGTTGAGTCGACAGAGGCGAAGGAGAGTATGGACACCATCAGTAAAACGGGAACGTAACTTAGGAGGATACAAAGTGATGCGTGTAAAGTGGAAAATGATGCTGCAGCTGCAGTATTACCGGCTGCTGTTTCTTTTTGGACTAAAGAGTGAAGAAATCTATTATATCGGCGGCAGCGAAGCACTTCCTCCGCCATTAACCCGTGAAGAGGAGGAATATTTGCTGCAGCGGCTGCCCAGCGGCGATTCCGCCATCCGGGCCATGCTGATCGAACGTAACCTGCGGCTGGTCGTATATATCGCCAGAAAGTTCGAGAATACGGGAATCAATATCGAGGACCTGGTATCCATCGGCGCCATTGGCTTAATTAAAGCAGTTAACACGTTTGACCCGGAGAAAAAGATCAAGCTGGCGACCTATGCATCTCGTTGCATTGAAAACGAAATTCTGATGTACCTGCGCCGGAACAGCAAAATCCGCACCGAGGTCAGCTTTGATGAGCCGCTGAACATCGATTGGGACGGCAACGAGTTGCTGCTCTCCGACGTGCTGGGTACGGAGAACGATACGATCTACCGTAATATCGAAGAGCAAGTTGACCGGAAGCTGCTGCACAAGGCGTTGGATAAATTAACCGAGCGCGAGCGGATGATTATGGAGCTTCGCTTCGGGCTGGTTGACGGCGATGAGAAGACACAGAAGGATGTAGCTGACCTGCTGGGGATTTCGCAATCGTACATCTCGCGTCTGGAGAAACGGATCATTAAACGGCTGCGCAAGGAATTTAACAAGATGGTGTAATGGCCTGATGGAAGCGCAATTTTCCCAATTTCCAATTATTTCGACAGAAGTCGACTTAAGTGTTTTCGCTTCGACCTGGAAGATGACGGCGGAATAAAAATGCAGTCCCGGGAGATACTGTTCATTAGTTTCTCCTTGGGAGGTAAGACACGATGACCCGAAACAAAGTCGAAATTTGCGGTGTCGATACCGCAAAATTGCCCGTTCTAACCAATGCGGAAATGCGTGAATTGTTCCACTCGTTGCAGCAGGACCACGTAAGATCAGCCAGAGAAAAGTTAGTAAATGGCAATCTGAGACTCGTGCTGAGCGTCATCCAGCGGTTCAACAATCGGGGGGAGTATGTGGACGACCTATTCCAGGTTGGCTGCATCGGACTCATGAAAGCCATCGATAATTTCGATTTATCGCAGAACGTCAAATTCTCCACTTACGCTGTGCCGATGATCATTGGGGAAATTCGGCGTTATCTGCGGGACAACAACCCGATCCGCGTCTCCCGAAGCTTGCGAGATATCGCCTACAAGGCGCTTCAAATGCGGGACAACCTGACCAATCAGAACTCCCGTGAACCTACGATTTTTGAAATCTCTGAGGCTTTGGGCTTACCGAAGGAGGACGTCGTCTTTGCCCTCGACGCCATCCAGGACCCGGTTTCCTTGTTCGAGCCGATCTACCATGACGGCGGGGATCCCATCTACGTGATGGACCAAATCAGCGATGACAAGAACAAGGACGTATCCTGGATCGAGGAAATCGCCTTACGCGAAGCGATGCAGCGGTTGGGCAACCGTGAGAAGATGATCTTGTCCATGCGTTTCTTTGAAGGCAAAACGCAAATGGAGGTCGCCGATGAGATCGGGATCTCCCAAGCCCAAGTGTCCAGACTCGAGAAATCCGCTATTTTACAAATGCAGAAACATGTGAAGTCGTAATTCGGTCCCTGCGGGGGCCTTTTTTCGTGTGAACATTTCCATATCTTCAATCCCCCCTGCTTCAATATCATAGAAGTGGGACAAAAGGCTTGTGACTTGAGATGTGCGGGAGGGAAGGTAGATGAAGTATTGCATTGGGGAATTTTCTTCACTGCTTGGCATCACCCGGGACACACTGAGGCTGTATGAGAAGCATGACATCGTGAGGCCGGTCAAGGACCGTCATAACAGCTACCGCTATTTCAACGATTTGGACGCCCGGGATTTGTTGATGAGCCGGTGGTATCGCAGTTTGCAGATTCCACTGCAGGATGTGGCCAGCTTGATTCAAAATGCCTCGTTGGACGACATTCTCAACAAGATGGAACAGAGCAAGCGGGAGCTGGAGGAAGAGATCCGCAAAAGCACGATGTTGCTGCATAAGTTAGATGAACTGAGCCGGGAGGTCCAGAATCTAGAGGGGAGACTTTATCGTTGCACGCTGGGGGACCGACCAGGACTCTACCGATTAAAGCAAACGGATAAAAATCACCTGCTTAACACGAAAGGTTTGGAGGGCACCATTAATGCGTTAATGGAGGTGCTTCCTTACTCATTTTATTGCTTCCGCATCGACCCGGATTCCATCGAATCCGAGGCGGAGGGCTTGGAATACAGCTGGGGCCTGTCGATTTCGGAAAACGAGGTGCACCAACTGGGCATCACGTTGGATGAGCATTTAGAGTATATTCCGCCGTCTCGTTGTGTGACATCGGTGATATTGTCCCCGCAGAGCGAAGATTTTACCAAAGAATCGCTTCGTTTTATGCTGAATTACATAAATGAGCAGCACTATGCAATTTCCGGTGCGGTAACCGGACGATTGATGTTGACCGAGAACCACGAGGGCACGAAACGTTCGTTCCTAGAGATCCATATTCCTATCGAGAATTCCTATTGACCTTGGTGCAACACCAAGGTTTATGCTTCTAGTGTAGCCTTGTTTGTGAACATAAGTGAAAACATTCACAATAACAAGGCAGACTATGCAGTAAGGGGAGAAGAGGGAATGCGCAACAAACGAGTGAACAAGGTGCTCTTGGTTACGATCTGCATCGTATTGGTTGCGTCGATGTTCGGTTGGGGTTGGCCATCTGAGAAGCTGCTAAACAGCTCCTCGACAGCGGTCGCGGCCTCAGCATTTAAGGCGGGGACGTATACCGGGGAGGCCGAGGGCAAAGACGGCGTAATCAAAGTGCTCGTGACGATGGAGCAAGCGGATCGGATCAAGGACATCAAGATCGTCAGCCAAACCGAAACTGAGGGGCTTGGTGACAGCGCGCTGAGCAAAATCAAGGATCAAATCTTGACGAACCAATCGCTGAAGATTGATGCGGTAAGCGGCGCAACTGTATCCAGCGACGCCATGCTGAAAGCGGTAGAGGATGCGGTTAAAAAAGCAGGCGGCGATGTGAATGCCTTGAAATCGGTTAGCGTCAAGAAGCCTGGCACAGGCAAAACGGAAAAGCTCCAAGCCGACGTCGTCGTCGTTGGGGCCGGTGCTTCCGGGGTGTCGGCTGCGGTAGCGGCGGCGGACAAAGGCGCAAAAGTGATCATTATCGAAAAGACCAGTATCATTGGCGGTGCCAGCAATCTGTCTTGGGCGGGCAAATTCTATAACTCCTCCGCCGCACTTGAGAGCGGTGTCAAGGTGGACGCGGAGAAGGAGATCGCCGATTGGATCGTCAACAACCACTGGAGAGTGGATGCAGCGGCTGTGCGCCAATATGTGACGAAATCCGGGGATACGTACGATTGGCTGAAGAACAAAGGGTATGTTACGACGTTCCTGAACTTCGGTGGAGAGCAGCTGCATGTGCTGCCGGCTTATAATACTCGCGAGCAGACGCTCCGTAAGATGCTGACGGCTTCGGTTGAGAAGAACGGCGGCAAGGTAATTACAGAAACCACCGGGAAGAAATTGATCACGAACGCTAAAGGAGCGGTGACTGGCGTTATCGCGGAAAAAACGGACGGCACCACGCTGGAAATCAGTGCAAAAAGCGTCGTAATCGCAACGGGCGGCTACGCAGGAAACAAGGAAATGGTGAAAGAGGCATTTGGTTTTGAGGGCGTGAATGGCGGACTCGCCCAAAATATTGGCGAAGGTCTGAAAATGTCCTGGGAAGTTGGAGCGAAGGTACCGGACAACTTTGGCGGACAAATGCTGCACCAAACACTGGCCCGAGGAACCAGCAATCTGAAGAAGCAATATTCCTCCTTCGAAGCCAGCTATCCACTCATGCTCAGCTATCTGCCGAACTTGATGAACGTAGGCCCATCGGGAGCTCGTTTCAGAGATGAGACGGCGACGTTGACGGCAGTAGCGGCAGCGAATACGAGTGCGTTTAACGGGCCTTACCATCTGGTGATCGTATCGCAATCGCAGTTGAAGGCCTTGGAAGCGAAGGGCATGAACGGCATCAAAGCGCCGAAGCTGCCAGGACTTCCACCGGAATTTTACGCGGATTTCACCGATCAGTTTAAGCTGGATACTCCATGGAAGAACGTGACCGCCGTCTTTGAATCGATGGTGAAGAACGGGGATGGGTATAAAGGCAATACGATTGAGGAATTAGCCAAAAACGCTGGCATGGACGTCGAGGTGTTTAAGGACGCGTTTAACAAATATACGCAAGCGACCAAAACTGGCGTAGATACAGAGTTTGGCAAATCCAAAGAATACTTGCTGTCGATGGGTGAGGGTCCTTATTATGCGATCATTGCCGAGATTAACAACCTGGGTTCGGTTGGCGGCTTGCTCGTAAACCCTAAATTCCAAGTGTTGAACGACCAACGTGTACCGATCAAAGGACTTTACGCCGTTGGGCTTGAATCTGAAGGTGTGCTGTTTAACGACACTTACGTCGGGAACGGGGTAGGCATTGGCTATTCCTTTACTTCCGGACGACTGGGCGGCGAAAGTGCAGCTGCCGGGGCGCTGGGGAAATAATAGCATAAAAGCGAACGGATAACTGAAAGGACGGCTTCTTCTGGAATCTTACAGATTTTCGGAAGGGCTGTCCTTTTCTGTGTGGGCTTGGTCGGGCATCTCTTTTCCTGTGGCCAAGGGCATGCACCGAATCCCAAGCTCATATAGTAAAGGGACGGAGTAATTCGACGGGACGGGGGCGGTAGAAGTATGGATAATGTGGTAAGGGCGAGTATGAAAATATCCGATTTTCAGACGAAGGACGTTATCAATGTTGTGGACGGGAAGCGGCTTGGCCATATCAGCGACCTGGAGCTGGATTTAAGACAGGGTGTCATTGAAGCGATTGTCGTGCCTGTCGGGGCGAAATTTATGGGGTTGTTTGGCGGCGGGAGCGATCTCATTATCCCATGGAAAAATATCGTGAAGATTGGATCTGACGTTGTATTGGTGAAAATGGAGGAGCTTCGAGAAACAAGAACCCAGACAAACTACGATACGACGGTGTATATCGACCGAGACGGACGGGCGGAACGACGGAGCTAGATTCCGCAAGCGGTATTGTGGCGATTTATGGTAGACTTGAAGTAATTCCAATATTGAACTTTAACGGACCTCAAAGACGTTATTCTGGTGAATACGGCTGAGAAACTAGATGAGACGGACCTCACAGACCTTATTCGACTAAACGGGGCACAAATTGCTGCAAGATCAAGCTGATAGAGGTTTCCCAGTCCGTTAGATCTTTGTTTGACGCTTTTTCTGGCAAATAAGGTCGTTTAGGTCCGTTAAATTTAATTACCTTAAGGAGATGGATGATGGAACCGTTTGTAAGGAATGCTAAAGACCAACAACCGGAACGGCTCGAGCTGGCTCCGTGGGCGAATATTTTTCCGGGAATCAGCGCCGGATTTACCGGACGGTCAGGCGGAGTCAGCGAACCGCCGTATGATGCCTTAAATTTGGCTCTCCACGTTGGCGATGATCCTCAGCACGTGCTTGAGAACCGGCGCCGGTTAGCTGAAGCGTTGGGGTTTGCCCCTGAGGCATGGACCTGCGGGGAGCAGGTTCACGCCAACGCTGTCGCCATGGTTCGTGCCGAAGATCGCGGCAAAGGATACCTGGACCGCAGCAGCGCTTTCCAGGAAACGGACGGGCTGGTGACGAACGTGCCGGGCGTGCTGCTCACCTCGTTTTATGCCGATTGTGTTCCCCTTTATTTCGCTGATCCCGTGAGAGGCGTCGTTGGCTTGGCCCACGCCGGCTGGAAAGGCACCGTCCGTCTGATCGCTGCGGAAATGATCCAAACGATGGAGCGCGAGTTCGGCAGCCAGCGCAGCGAGATCCGGGCGGCGATTGGCCCCAGCATTGGGGAATGCTGCTATGAGGTGGACGAAGTGGTGATGGAGAAGGTTCGTGAGGCCCTACCAGGCGAGGAGCAGCATTATGCTTCCGCATCTCCCCGTGCAGGAAAAACAATGCTGAACTTGAAAGAAATGAATCGAATCATTATGATTAAAGCAGGAATATTGCCGACTCATATCGAATGTACAACGTGGTGTACAAGCTGTCATCCGGAGTATTTTTACTCTTACCGGGCGCAAAATGGCGTTACAGGGAGAATGGCAAGCTGGATTGGCATAAAAGAGAGGTGATCCTTCCCGTGTCGCTGAAGGAACGGATACAGCACGTGGAAGAGCAGATTAAGGCAGCCTGCGAGCGAAGCGGCAGGAAGCGCGAGGAGGTCCATGTCGTCGCCGTAACCAAATATGTATCGGTTGAAGCTACGCGCGAAGTGCTGGAGGCAGGAATCGTGCATATCGGCGAGAATCGCCCGCAAATCGCCGTTCCGAAATGGGAAGCGCTCGGAGGGCAAGGGACCTGGCATTTTATCGGCCACCTGCAGAGCAATAAGGTCAAGGACGTCATTGGAAGATTTCAATATATTCATTCGTTGGACCGGCTGTCGCTGGCCCGTGAATTGGAGAAACGAGCCTCTGCGATGGGAACGAGCGTTACCGCATTTTTGCAGGTGAACGTCTCCGGCGAGGCGTCCAAGCAAGGGATTGCACCCGAGGCCGCTGCTGATTTTTTGAAGGAAATCGCTGATTTGAAGCATGTCCGCGTGGTGGGTCTCATGACCATGGCTCCCATCGAGGAGGATGCAGAGCGGACAAGACCAGTCTTCCGCAAGCTGCGCGAGCTGCGTGATCAACTGAACGCTCAATCGGTGACGGCGGAGCCGTTGACGGAATTGTCGATGGGCATGTCGGGAGATTTTGAAGTGGCGATTGAGGAAGGGGCGACATGGGTTCGCCTCGGAACGCTGTTAGTGGGGAAAGGGGAATTGTCGTAATGGGAGTAATGAACCGGTTCATGAACTTTCTGGGCTTACAGGAAGAAGAAGAGATTGTGGAGCGCGAACGGTTTTCTGGTCAAGAAGACGCAGAAATTGAAACCCCAAGCTTTGAATCCCGTAGAAATCAGAGAGGAAGCAACGTGGTCAGTATTCACTCCCAGAAGAATGTCAAGGTCATCCTCTATGAACCTCGCTCCTATGAAGAAGCGCAGGAAATCGCTGACCATCTTCGTTCCCATCGATCGGTCGTCGTTAATTTGCAGCGGGTCCGCAATGATCAAGCCATGCGCATTATTGATTTCTTAAGCGGAACGATTTATGCGCTTAGCGGAAGCATCTCCAAAATTGGATCGAATATTTTTCTTTGCACACCGGATACCGTTGAAATTCAGGGATCGATTACAGAGATTTTAACGGAGGATTCCGATTATAACAGAATGAGGTGATGACAGCTTGGTAGGTTATATCGATTCCATTGTATGGCTGCTATACAATATTTATTTTTATATGATCCTGGTTTACATTCTGATGTCATGGGTACCTAACGCCCGCGACAGCTTTATTGGCGAACTGCTGGGCAAGCTCGTTGAGCCCTATTTGGCTCCCTTCCGGCGGTTTATTCCACCGATCATGGGGATGATCGACATCTCGCCGATTATTGCCTTGTTTGTGCTCCGATTGGCTGTCTTCGGATTAATTAGTGTTCTCCACTATATCTTTGGGTACTAATGATGAAAGCCGATATTTATGAGCATTTTAAACCGGAGGAACGGCCGTTTGTCGACCGTGCCTGGGAATGGGTCGTGAATGCCGGGGATTATCATGAGGTCAAGCTTAGCGACTTCCTGGATCCGCGGCAATGTTACATTCTGGAGACCCTGGCGAATCGCCATCCCGATGTGCAAATTCGGCTGGACGGCGGTTATGAAGGCGCGGAACGACGGCGGGCATTAATTGCTCCGGATTACCGGGATCTAAGCCAAGAGCCGATGGGACTGAAAGTGCTCGATATCACCTCAGGAGACCAGAAATTTCTCGCCCTGCAGCATGGCGATTATTTAGGGGCGATTTTGGGATTAGGACTCAAACGCGATAAAATCGGCGACATCCATGTTCGCGAGGACGGATGTCACGTCATCGTTGCGGAAGAGATTGCGCCGTTTCTGCAAATGAACCTCCATCAAGTGCATCGCGTCAACGTCATGACCGATGTGCTGAACCTCAGCGAACTGCGGACGATGGAGAAAGAGCTGGAACCGATGGAGCTAACGGTGGCTTCATTGCGCTTGGATGGGATTGTTAGCGATGTATTTCGCTTAAGCCGTAACAAAGTGCTGATTCCAATCAAAGCCGGCCGTTGCCGAGTAAATTGGAGAACGGAGGAGGACCCCTCCACACCGTTGAAGGTTGGCGATGTCGTAGCACTGCAGGGCTTTGGGCGATTTAAGGTGCTGGAAGCAGGCGGTTTGACTAAGAAAGGCAGACATCGTGTCAAAATCGGTAAATTTGTATAAGGCGTTTTGCAGGAGATGGTGGATTCTTGTCGAATATGATAGTTCGAACTGGTTCTTGAATGTATCTCGTGATTGAATTGGACACGTCTTCCCGCTGAGGTGCGAGTTCAACAACGGGACCATTAGCTGATGGAACTATCGCTTCACGGGGAGTTTCGAAATTTCTAGGAGGTGAGGATCATGCCATTAACGCCGCTGGATATACATAACAAAGAGTTTTCCAGACGTTTGCGCGGTTATGACGAAGATGAAGTTAACGAGTTTCTCGACCAAGTCATTAAAGACTATGAGATCGTGATCCGGGAGAACAAGGAGCTTCATAACCAACTGTTGACTTTGCAAGAGAAATTGGATCATTTCGCGAATATCGAGGAAACTCTTAGCAAGACCATTATCGTTGCACAGGAAGCGGCCGATGAAGTGAAGAACAACGCGAAGAAGGAAGCCCAGTTGATCGTGAAGGAAGCGGAGAAGAATGCCGACCGGATCGTCAACGAATCGCTGGCCAAATCGCGCAAAATCGCGATGGAAGTGGAAGAGCTCAAGAAGCAGGCTTCCATTTACCGCGCTCGTTTCCGTACGCTGGTGGAAGCCCAGTTGGATTTGCTTAGCAGCGAAACCTGGGATACGCTGGAGAGCCGCGAACGTGTCCCTGAGAAAGGTCAAGAAGTACAGGAATTGTACTAATCACAACAAACGCCATTTGGCGCTCCCTCATGGAAGCCAAATGGCGTTTTTTTAAGATATCAGAAAGTATAAACTTCGGGGCATTGGCATCCTGATATCGCAAGAAAAACTTCCGCTAAACGCGGTCTGTCTACTTTGAATGTACGTCGATAGACGTTTTTCTTATTTGCCTTCAAGAGGATGATGCAGGCTGGCTTGCCGTCGGTATTCGGTAGGAGAGACGCCGGTCGATTGCTTAAAGAGGGACAGAAAATGCTTCTTATCTGTGTAACCCACTCTCTTCATAATCTCTATCACTGGAAGCCGGGTGGAGGCCAGCAGCTCGCGGCTTCTCTCGATTCTTTTGCTCCGGACGTATTCGTGAAAGGTACAGCCGGCATACTGCTGGAACAAGCGACGGAAGTGACGTTCGCTCAGATGAGTTGCAGCAGCAAAACTCTGCGCGGATAATTGCATTGCATAGTCTTTATCGATCCGGCGCAGGACTTCTTCCATGAACCGATTTTCCGGCTCTGCGGCAGAGTTGGACTGGAGGCGCTCCAGATGACGTTCCAGCATGACGGCCAGCTCAATAAATCGGCTGTACAGTTGAAGGAGATACCCCGGCTTTCGTTCGGTAAACTCACGGTAGGCAGCGCGAAACCAAATACTCCACGGACTGCCTCCCTCCCTCAAGTGCAGCCACCCCGGAGAGGAGGCCCTAGTTCCCTCGAACAAATACGGTCTGGAGCGGCTTAACTCGTGAAAGCCGGGCAGGTGTTCCAGGCATGCGAGCAGCTTGCTCGGCTCAAATAAACAGTTGTAAACGATAGCGGATGACGAGATCCCGCATGTCCGGGGCGAAACACATGTCTCGTTCCGGCGGGGAGCAGAAATACATCGTTTTTGGTGACGCGCACAACCTCCTCATCGATGAAATGAAACCCTTCACCTTCATCCACGAGCACAATTTCCACGAAACGATGGCTATGCATCTGCAAATCAAAGGTCTCTTCGACCCGGTTAAAGTAAAAAGGTAAGGAGTCCGTAAAAAAATCAGCCCCGTCCAGTACCTTCTCCCCTCGGTATAAAGACAACGGTGATCCCTCCTACGCTGCGGTTGCCCCTATTATAGTGTCAGCTCCGGCAAGGGTCAATTTGAAATCGGCTAAGCCCATGACAAATACAACATGCCTATGCTGAAGCGACACGAATATGCTCAATCACAACGTCAACCTCGCTCGGGGACTGAACCTCGATCTCGATGGCTTCTGGAGAAACGATCCGCAAGTGCATCCGGGGCAGGCTGGGTTGCGGTTGACTTTCCTCCGCTGCAACGGCTGCAGGGGATTCCAGACGCCAGGAAACGTCGATTCTGCCGCCGCCTGGAACGGGAACGGTGCCGCGCGCCCAGGTCAATCCGCCGCATGGCTGCGGTGCCACGAGCACTCGACTCCATCCGGGCTCCAGGCTGCGAACGCCGAGGACGTAGGCACCTAGGAAATAGGCGGGTCCCGCAGACCAGGCATGGCAATGGCTCCGAGTCAGCAGGTCGGCTTTGGCTCGGTTTTCCGTGAAGTTAGGATACATCTCCCAGCAGGTTGTCGCTCCCCAATCGATCATTTGCCCATAGCCCTGACGCATATCTTCGATCATGATATCCCATTTGCCCAGTTTCGCCAGCGCTTCGTAGTAGAAGAAGGACATAAACGGACTGCCAATTTGCACGAAGGAGCTGGGCGGATGCAGAATCAGTCGTTCAACGGAAGCAAGTCTGCGCTTCGCGAGCGTTGCGTCTGCCGTTTGAGCGGTTGCAGAGTTGGAGCTCTCGTCCTTAACCTGTTCGGGAATGCCGCACAACAGCGCCACAACTTGCGTCTGAATGCTGAAGATGTCAGAGCGCCGCCCATCCGTATGGATGCAATCGAGATAGGCTTGTTGTTCTTCCGACCATAAATGCTTGTTGATGGCGGCTGCCAAGCGGTTCGCCTGCTCCGTGTAGAACGCCTCCGCTTCACGATTGCCGAGAGCCGAAGCAATAGCAGCGGTGGACATCAATGCTTTGACCAGGAACATGTTCTGGTGTGATACGATCCCGTCGTTCGGCTGGTCCAGCGGAGCCCAATCGAGCAGGTTCCAGCTGCGGATCCATAGTAATCCCCGATCATCCAGCCGCTCTAAATAATGCTTGAGCGTATACTCGATATGGGGGAAAATATCCGCGGCAAAGGATTTGTCCCCATTATAGCGATACAGCTCCAAGCAGGCGATAATCCAGAAGAATGTCCAGTTCGGAATGACGCTGTTCCATCCGCTCGGCACTTGGTCGGCGTAAAACGGGGTCTGGAACTTGGAGCCGGGAACCAATCGCAGGCAGCGTTCGACGATCCGGTCAGCCCCAAATAAATAATAGTTGATCAGCGCTTCATTCCGGGCATCGCCGACCCAGAAGGTCTGCTCGTACATCGGACAATCAACAAAAGTATCCTCCATACATAGCCGGGTCGTATGTTGGCTGATCTGCCAAATGTCATTTAGGCGCGGATCCGATGACTGGAACTGCCCAACCTCAGCGATCGGATAATTGCTTTGCAGCATGCGAATATAGCAGATGCGCACAGGAACCGTTGCGTTTCGTACGGTGACCTGGCAGTATCGCAGTCCACGCCGCACTGGAGACGTGTACCGCTGGCGTCCCCCGGCGCAGATGTAGCGAAGCGTATGGTCCAATCCGTAAGTATCCTGGCGTCGACCTTCATGCATAAACTCGAATCCGTAAAAATCAAGGATCGCCCCCTCCGGCGCTTCAACTTCGAACTCTAAATAACCTGACAGCTCTCTGCCAAAATCGATCACAAATTCGGTATCTCCATCGGGATACCAAGGGACCTCCGCCAGCTCGAAGCTGGGAATCACCGCTTGTTGCAGCGTGTTTGGAATCGCTAAAGGGACTTCATCCCTTTTCCACACGGAAAGGATAAAGACATCTTCCTGGCTGACCAGCGCCTCGGGAACCGGACGGAGCCAGTTCGCAAACGGTACAAGTCCTGCCGCATCTGCGATCTCTCGGGCCCGCAAATAGTCGGGGTGCGCCGGATTCATCGGAGGATTTGGTTTATGGTCGTAACGGATTCCGCCGTCAAAGGGACCAAGGGTAACAAAGACGGACGAATCGTCTGCTTGAGCGTTTGAGTGTGCTTGTATGAACGTTAGAGGCGATAAGAACTCCAGCGGCTTCTCGGCATCCACCGCAAAATGATGCCCGCTTCCGTGCGTCCCTCCGCTGACGTCGATCAGCAGGAGATGATCTCCCGGATCAAGCTCAAGGCGGAGAAAGCGTTCGGGAGCTTCACCTATTAATGACTTCTCATCGTACCAAACCCCGTCCAGACTGCAGCCCCGAAATGTCCCGCCCACATCGATCAGCCCCAGCGTAGCCGTACATTTCAACGGACAACGCACCACGGTAGCGAGCAATCCGAGAAATTCGGCTGGGTTCGCCGTGTCGGTACTCTCTTCGAAAAATTGATTGCGCAGGTCAATAGCCGCCGTATATTGAACGGGCTTAACCTTGCTCAAGCGTTCGATGCGCCGAGGATATACGGTTTCTTCCGTCAAATAGGGAATGTCCCGGGGAACCGGCATTCCCAAAGGCTCGCAGCCTGCCGGGCCGATGACCGCGGCTGGTTGCCATTCCGGGCCAGGTTGGTAGTCCGGTTGAATCCAGTTGTCGTCCCACAATCGCGCGTCGATCTTCTCGGCGAAAGCATGCTGACAGGACATTCGCGGGGAACGGCTGTCATGGCCTGAATGCACCACAGTGAACCACGTATCGTCTGTTGCTGCTAGGATTTGTGGGCTGCTACCAAGCTCCAATTGGGCCAGCAAGCCCCCGCGTCCCCGCAAATAATAGAAGTTGCTGATTCCAAAATGCATCACCATGACGGCGATGACGTTCGTTTGTCCTGGTCTCAGCAAATGGCCGATGTCGTATTCATCATAAGCCAGCCGAAACGGCCAGGAGCGCGGAGGGCCTTGACCAATCCGTTGTCCGTTTACGTACAGGACGTATCTGGAGTCCGCCGTAAGCTTGATCACTACTCGCCCGCTGTTGGCTGCCGTCCACGCAAACGTTTTGCGGAAGCAACGCCACTCGTTACGCGGGCTGGATTCACCGGAATGCCAAATCCATTTTCCTTGCCAGAGGGTCTCCATCGGTATGCTCGCTCCTTCTCACACGAAAATGTAATCCCTTTCATTATAAAAGAGGCACCTGAGGAACAGGGGAGGGGGAAAACGTACGAAAGAGGGGGATTCCGGACATTTCCAGGGCAATGATGAATTGTCTTCTAGGCAAAAAAACAGGTTGAGGGCAGGATGTTGACATGAGGGAGGCAATAAGATATAACTATTTACATATTGTACTTGCATAAAGAATCATTCGATGATGGGACCAGTACGCCGTGTTGTTGTTCCCCAGAGAGTTGGCATCCTGCTGAAAGCCAACGTTCAATGCACGGACGGAAGATCCTCCCGGAGAAGCAAGGCTGAACTCTTCTAAATCGGATTTTCAGCACCGAGAAGGTTGGATGAAGCTAGAGGCTGAGTAGCGGAGCGTAGGAAGACCTACGTGAGCAACGGAAGACTCGGCTGAATTCAAGATTCGATGTCGAATTATTACTTGATCTGCTTCGTGATCAAAATCCGATGTAGTAAGCTTTGCCGGCTGTCGGCCGTTATACCGACCCCATATGAAGCGTATGGGATCAAGGTGTCATGCCTATTTGTGGTCTCGTCCTTACGGGCGGCTGCGAGCCAAGCGCATGAAACAAGGGTGGTAACGCGAGCTAATGCCTCGTCCCTTCTAGGGACGGGGCTTTGTTATTTTTCAGGCTGATTAAAGAAAGGAAGAGAAACATGAAGAAGGTTGACGTCAAAGAAAATGCGCGGGCGCGCGACCTGCGGATTCTGGACAAATGGAGCCGAGAAAATACGTTTAAAAAGAGTATCGAAAATCGGGCGGGCCGGCCGAACTACGTCTTTTTTGAAGGACCGCCTACGGCTAACGGATTGCCGCATATCGGGCACGTGCTGGGCCGCGTTATCAAGGACTTCATTGGCCGCTATCAAACGATGAAAGGCTATCGCGTAGTCCGCAAAGCGGGCTGGGATACGCACGGATTGCCGGTAGAGCTGGGCGTGGAGAAGGAGCTTGGCATCTCCGGCAAGCAGGAAATCGAGAAATACGGCATTGAGGAATTCGTGAAAAAATGTAAAGACAGCGTGTTTGGCTACGAAAAGCAATGGCGTGAATTTACCGAAGCGATTGCGTACTGGGTGGATCTCGACGATCCGTACATCACCCTGAATAACAGCTACATCGAAAGCGTGTGGAACATCCTGGCAACGATCCACGACAAAGGCTTGCTGTACCGCGGTCATCGCGTCAGCCCGTATTGCCCTTGCTGCCAAACATCGCTCAGCTCCCACGAAGTGGCGCAAGGATATGAGGACGTGAAGGATCTCAGCGCCACGGCGAAATTTAAGCTGAACGACACCGGCGAATATGTGCTGGCATGGACGACCACGCCTTGGACGCTGCCGTCCCACGTGGCATTGGCTGTGAATCCGGACATGGAATACGCTAGAGTGCAGCAGGAAGACGGCGTATATATCGTTGCGAAGAACCTCGTTGAAAAAGTCATGAAAGGCGATTACACGGTATTGTCGACGCATAAAGGTTCGGAATTCGTAGGCAAAACCTATACGCCGCCGTTCACCTATATCAAGGCGGAGAACATCAACGTGATCGTTGGCGCTTCGTTTGTTACCGATGCCAGCGGTACAGGGATCGTTCACATGGCACCGGCTCACGGGGAAGACGACTATCGTACTTGCCGCGAGAACGGCATCACCTTCGTCAGCGTCGTGAACGGCCAAGGTCGTTATACGGATGTGGTGACTGATTTTGCCGGCCGCTTCGTCAAGGACTGCGACCTCGACATCGTGAAGATGCTGTCCGAGCAAGGAACGCTGTACAGCAAAGAGAAATACGAGCACAGCTATCCGTTCTGCTGGCGTTGTAAATCGCCGCTGCTCTACTATGCGATGGAGAGCTGGTTTATCGAAACAACGGCAGTGAAGGATCAGCTGATCGCCAACAACAATTCTGTGGATTGGTATCCAGGGCATGTCCGTGAAGGCCGCTTCGGGAAGTTCCTCGAAGAGCTGGTCGACTGGAACATCAGCCGGAACCGCTATTGGGGTACTCCGCTGAACGTATGGGTTTGTCCGGATTGCGGCGGGCAGTTCGCACCGCACAGCATCGCCGAGCTGCGTGAGCATGCAGTAGGCCATGTCAGTGAGGATCTGGAGCTGCATAAGCCATATGTCGACGAAGTGAAGGTGCATTGCCCGCATTGCGAAGGCGGCGTGATGGAACGGACGAGCGAAGTCATCGACGTTTGGTTCGACAGCGGTTCGATGCCGTTTGCCCAGCATCATTATCCGTTTGAGAACCAAGAGACGTTCGCGGAGCAATTCCCGGCGGACATGATCTGCGAAGGGATCGACCAAACGCGCGGCTGGTTCTACAGCTTGCTGGCCGTGTCTACCTTGTTCACCGGCAAAGCGCCGTACAAAGCCGTCATCGCCACCGGCCACGTGCTGGACGAAAACGGGCAGAAGATGTCCAAATCCAAAGGCAATGTCATCGATCCTTGGGAAATCATCAACGAGTTTGGCACGGACGCATTCCGTTGGGCACTCTTGTCCGACAGTGCGCCTTGGAACAGCAAACGGTTCTCCAAAGGCATCGTAGCTGAAGCCAAATCCAAAGTCGTGGATACGCTGGTGAACACCCATGCGTTCCTGACGCTCTACGCCGGCATCGACGGCTACAAACCGGAGGAGCACGCTTACCGTCCTTCCGAGAATAAGCTGGACCGCTGGATTCTGTCCCGTCTGAACAGCTTGATTCAGGTGGTAGACAAAGGCCTGGCGGTTAACGACTTCGTGAACTCCTCTCAAGCGATCGAAGGGTTTATCGATGAGCTCAGTAACTGGTATATCCGCCGCTCCCGCGACCGGTTCT
Organism: Paenibacillus sp. p3-SID1389; assembly: GCF_025151705.1. NCBI lineage: Bacteria > Bacillati > Bacillota > Bacilli > Caryophanales > Paenibacillaceae > Paenibacillus > Paenibacillus sp. p3-SID1389. Next base: position 47,294 of record NZ_JALXVO010000017.1, read on the forward strand.
GGGGCAGCGGCCTGAACGAAGACAAATTGTCCGCTTACCAAACGCTGACTCACGTGTTGCTCACGATCTCCAAGGTGATCGCTCCGTTTGCGCCGTTGATCGCCGAGGATATTTTCACCAACCTGGGCGGCGGGGAAAGCGTCCACCTGGCCGATTATCCGCAAGCGGATGAATCGCTGATCGATCTGGCGCTGGAACAAGACATGGAGAGCGCACGGCAAATCGTTGAGCTGGCCCGCAACGTCCGCAACGAGAGCGGCATCAAAACGCGTCAGCCGTTGTCCAGCCTGATCGTCTCCATGGACCGGGAGTTTGCGGTGAGTGAATACGAAGACATCATCAAGGAAGAGATCAACGTCAAAGCGATCGAGATCGAAACGAGCGACAGCGGGTTCGTTGATTTCACGCTGAAGATGAACCTGAAGGTGGCCGGCAAGAAATACGGCAAAAACATCGGCTTCCTGCAAGGCTACCTGAAGAATCTCGCACCGGAGCAAACCCGCGCCATCGTGGAGCAAGGTCAATTTACCGTGACCTCGCCGGAAGGCGAAGAGCTGACGGTTACTGCGGACGAATTGCTCGTTGAGAAACAAGCAAAGCCGGGCTACGCTTCCGCTTCCGGTTACGGCATAACCGTTGCGCTTAACACGGACATCACGCCGGAGCTGGAACAAGAAGGCTGGGTGCGTGAAGTCGTCCGCGCGGTGCAGGATACCCGTAAGAAGCTCGATCTGCCGATCGAGAAACGGGTACACCTCACCTTGGATGTTGACGATGAATTAAAAGCGGCCATCACCGCGTTTGAACATGTGCTGCGTGAGAACGTCTTGATCACGGACGTCGCCTTCGGCAAGCCGCAAGGCCCGGCAGAAACGGTGGATCTCGGCAGTAAAACGATCGCCATTTCGATTGATGCTTAACCGTTAAGGGGAAATGGCAGATTCGCCTGAATGGAGCTTTTCCAGGAAGGTCATAATATTAGTAATTGAAGCAAACGAGCCTGCGGTCTCTCGGGATGGAGAACGGGCTCGTTTGTGTTTTGGGATACACTGGGGAGCAAAGGATGGGGTGTAAATGATTCGTCGAAAACCGAGGCCTGAACCTGCGGTACCTGCGGCGGCGGAACCTTTGCCAAAAACGCCGGAGGAGCAGATGAACGCCGTATACCGCCTGACCTTGAATTGGACCAGGCAGCTAGAGAAATCGCGGATCGCCGATTACACCGAACTGCTAAACCGCCCGTGGCGCTTGATCTGGTTGAACCTGTTGTCCGGAACAGCCCGGGGGGTGGGGATCGCAATCGGGTTTACCTTTTTTGCGGCAACGATCATCTACATCCTGCAGATCCTGGGGGCGCTGAATCTGCCGATCATCGGCGACTATATCGCGGACATCGTGCGGATCGTGCAAAGACAGCTGGAGCTTAATACGTATTAGGGCCGGTTCCGAGCGAATCTTCGCTATCCAAATGCTCCGTGGCACTCATATGTTTCCGGTAAACCCCATTGCGGTAAAAGCAGACGTTTTTGCCGTAAATATCGGTGGCAACAAAGGACTCGTAAGGCTCCACAAATCCGTCGAGCTCTTCGGATGCTTCGATTTCCATATCGTTATAATCATCGATTTCCCGGTCCTCGGCCATCGCCGGTGAATTCGAAGTACCGTAGCTCTCGACGATTTGCCAAGCATCCTCCCCGTCGAAGCCATTTTGGTCCTCGCGTTCATCCAGGCTCGTGCGGCCAAAAGGAGGGGACAAGAAGATTTCCTCAATCGGCCGTTTGGCTGACACGAACGATTGGGGGCTGTGATCCTTGCAGTAGGCCGTTTCCGGGATCGCACGGAGCCGTTCGTAGCTGATCGGCTTGCCGCACGTCGCGCAGTAGCCGTAGCTGCCGTCCTCGATCCGTTCGAGCGCATCCTCGACCCGGGCCAAATGCAGCTCATGATGCTCGGCGAGCGCGAGGTCTTTTCCCCGCTCGTAGACTTCCGAACCGAGGTCCCCGGGGTGATTATCGATCTGGCTCAGCTCATTGGTATTATCGCGCATCGATTCATTCATACCGTAATGGTCATTATCCGACAACTGTTCGGTTAAAGCGGACTTGGTTTCCTGCAGTTTTGCGGTAAGCTCCGCGAGTTGGGCTTTCGTCAAATGCGGCATGTGTTGCTCCTTCCTTCCTGCATCTAGAGCGGTGATTTGTAACGTCTCTCCTAGCGGTATTTTGTGCAGAACCATGACGAAATACCTAAGGAAAATCCTTTCGCGCATGGACGGGCCATTTCCGGCTGTGCTACAATATACAAGGCTTAGAAGAGGAATATCCTGCCGCTTGTTGCGAGCGGGAAATGAAAAACGAGGTGACGGACCGCGTGGTATACTTTTTGATTGCATTAATCGTTTTTCTGGTTGATCAAGGCACGAAATATTGGATTGCAACCGGACTGACGATCGGGGAACAGATCCCGGTGATCGGCAACTTTTTCCTGATTACCTCCCATCGGAACCGCGGCGCGGCGTTTGGCATTTTGCAGAATCAGCGCTGGTTTTTTATTGTGGTGACTACGGTTGTGGTGATTGGGATCGTCTGGTATTTGCTTAAAGTAAAAAATCAACCCAACAAAATGCTGCCGGTGGCGTTGTCTCTGGTGCTTGGCGGGGCAATCGGCAATTTCCTCGATCGTGCCGTCAGCGGGGAAGTCGTTGATTTTCTGATGTTTAATTTCGGTTCGTACACGTTCCCGATTTTTAACGTTGCGGATTCCTGCATTGTTGTTGGCGTGGCGCTGATCATTTTGGATTCGCTGCTGGAGCTTCGCCGGGAGAAGCAGACCGCAGCTCAACAGGAGCATGAGGAAAACGTATGAGTTTGGATCAAACACTAGAGGATTTTGAAGAGGAGAAGCTCGAGTGGGTGGCCGGACCGGCCGACGCGAAAGAGCGAATCGATAAATATGCAAAAACGCAGCTGGGTGAAGAGTTCTCTCGTAGCCAGATTCAGCTGTGGATTGAAGCGGGGAACTTGGCTGTAAACGGGGCCCCGGTGAAAGCAAATTACAAGCTGGCAGAAGGCGACCGCATCGTGCTGGTGATTCCGGGGGCAGAGCCAACGGAAATCGTGCCCGAAGACATTCCGCTCGAAATTTATTATGAAGACAGTGATGTCATCGTCGTCAACAAGCCGCGCGGCATGGTTGTGCACCCGGCACCGGGTCATACTTCCGGGACGCTGGTGAACGCCTTGATGTTCCACTGCAAGGATCTGTCGGGCATCAACGGCGAGCTTCGGCCTGGGATCGTGCATCGGATCGACAAGGACACGTCGGGCCTGATCATGGCGGCTAAGAACGATAAAGCGCACGCCTCGTTGGCGGCTCAGCTGAAGGCACATACGGTGACGCGGAAATATTATGCTCTGGTGCATGGCAACGTCAGCCATGACCAAGGCACGGTGGATGCGCCGATTGGCCGCGATCCCCATGACCGCAAAATGTATACAGTGATTGAACGGAACAGCAAGCATGCGGTAACGCATTTTCAAGTGGTTGAACGGTTTGGCGATTATACGCTGCTTGAGCTCAAGCTGGAAACCGGACGAACGCATCAAATCCGCGTGCATATGAAGTTTATCGGCCATCCGTTGGTGGGAGACCCGCTGTATGGACGCAGCAAAGGAGTCAAAATGGACGGACAAGCGTTGCATGCCGCTGTGCTGGGGTTTGATCATCCGGAAGACGGACGGTATTTGGAGTTCAGCGCGCCGATCCCTGCGGATATGGAAAATGTGTTGCAATCATTGAGAAACCGTTAAGAAAATTGTTCAGAAATGGTTGTTTAACCTATAAAATGTTCACCTCCAGGAGACAGCTTGATCAAAAAGTACAAACGATCAGGTGATTAATCCATTCTCTAAATAGGCCGAATTCCTGCATATTTAAAGTGCGAGTTCGAACCATTTGAGGATGGATTTTTTTTCATGAATACGAAGGAGATGGACGTTTGAGATGAGTACGCTGAATAGACAGGAAACTTATATTCAACAGCAATTTGCAGAGCGCATTGGCGGGGCAAATTACGGCAAAGACACCGCTATTTATAAATTTGAGAAAATCAAACGTGCCAAAGCAGCTGCGAAGAAGGATTTTCCCGATATTGAGCTGATCGACATGGGCGTCGGCGAACCGGACGACATGGCCGATGCCGGCATCGTGGCCAAGCTGGCGGAGGAAGCAGCGAAACGCGAGAACCGCGGGTACGCTGACAACGGTATCGCCGAGTTCAAGGAAGCGGCGGCAAAGTATCTTCATGATGTTTTTGGCGTTGAAGGCATCGATCCGGTTACGGAAGTGGTGCACTCGATCGGCTCCAAGCCGGCGATCGCCATGCTGCCTTCTTGCTTCATCAATCCTGGTGATATCACGATTATGACCGTGCCGGGTTACCCGATTATCGGGACCCATACGAAGTATTTGGGCGGCGAGGTTTATACGGTGCCGTTGACGGAGGAAAATGACTTCCTGCCGGATTTGGACGCGATTCCGGAAGAGATCGCACGTAAGGCCAAGCTGATGTATTTGAATTACCCGAACAATCCGACGGGCGCGAGCGCGACAAAGGAGTTTTTTGCCAAAGTGGTGGACTGGGCGAAGAAATATCATGTCGTGATCGTACACGATGCACCGTATGCTGCTTTGACTTATGACGGCTTGAAGCCGCTGAGCTTCTTGTCCGTGCCAGGGGCGAAGGACGTAGGTGTCGAGCTGCACTCCTTATCCAAGTCGTACAACATGACGGGGTGGAGAATCGGGTTTGTTGCCGGCAACCCGCTGATCATTAAAGCGTTCAGCGACGTGAAGGACAACAACGATTCCGGCCAGTTTATCGCAATTCAGAAAGCGGCAGCTTACGGGCTGGCCCATCCGGAAATCACGGAGCGCATCGCTGAGAAATATTCGCGCCGCCACGAGCTGCTGGTGAACGCCCTTAACGACTTGGGCTTTAAGGCGAAGAAGCCGAAGGGATCGTTCTTTCTCTATGTGCAAGCGCCGAAGGGTGTGGAAGGCGGACCAACGTTTGAGACGGCCGAAGACTTCTCGCAGTTCTTGATCCGGGAGAAGCTGATTTCCACGGTGCCGTGGGACGATGCCGGCCATTACGTGCGGTTCTCCGTGACGTTTATCGCCGACGGTGAAGAAGAAGAACGCCGCGTCATTTCCGAAATCAAACGCCGCCTTGGCGATTTGAAGTTTATTTTTTAAGAGAAGAAATTAGACCATAACGCCTCTTGGGTTGATCCAAGGGGCGTTTTTTGATTTGTGTGGAGGATGTGTGATTTGAGGATTCCGCTGTTGCTGCTGGTGGCTGATACTAGTGTTGGTGTTTGTGTTGCTGATTCTGATGCTTTTGATGCTAGTGGTGGTGTGCCGGTGCTGTGCAGGTTCTGCTGGAGCTGGGTGCTACTGTTGATTATGCTGTTGCTGATGTTGTTGCTGATGTTGTTGCTGATGCTGTTGCTGATGCTGTTGCTGATGTGGTGCTGATGGGTTCTGCTGATGCTGATGTTGGTTTTGCTGTTGCAGCTACTGGTTACTGCTGCTGTTGCTGTTGTTGTTGTTGATGCCGATGCCGGTGCCGCTTTTGCTCTAACGCTTGCCAGAATGCTTATTTTGGCGAAAATCACAGATTTTTACGTTTAACGCTGGCCAGCTGTCTTATTTAGGCAAAACCTACCTCATTTGCACTGAAAAATCGCAAATAAGCTCCCCTGCAAGCGTTACGTTGCATGAGGCCCCATTTTTCTCCAAATAGCGTTTCTGATCAGCGTTACACAGCAAGTACCATGCACTATTAGTGATCTTGCTGCCCACCATTCCCCAAACATCCCGGTTAAATATTCAACATGTTAGGAAATTTATGCAGGGATCTGGCGGGGAGAGCACACGGGTTAAACGGCTTCAGATCAAGGATAAGCCGGGAAAACTAACTGTTGAATAAATATTACATTGAATGTATAATTATTAACAACCGCATCACAGCAGGCTTCACACGGGGGAAGAATCAACCTCAGTATCGGGAGGTTACAAACTCGGCAGGGTGTCTTGACAGGCTATTTTCATTCTGTCATAATTCATGTAAACCATAAGCACCTTTAATTCAGTCCCGTGAGGCTGGCAAGGTAACGTGAGTGGGGAAATGGGCGAACTGCGCTTATTTAAGTCGGTTCTCTGTGCCCAAATCCTACATGATAGTCATAGGTACACTATGGCTGAAGACTCCTTGCCTGGATATACGGGCAGGGAGTTTTTTTATGCGCCTATCACGGACCGATGCAAGGTGACCCTATCCCTAAGGAGGTCGCAGCTGTGAGCAACGAAAGTCATATCATTATGGACGAAACCGCGATTCGGAGGGCACTGACAAGAATTGCACATGAAATTTTGGAACGCAACAAAGGCATCGAGGGCTGTGTATTGGCCGGCATCAAAACCAGAGGAGTTTACCTCGCAAAACGGCTGGCTGAGCGCTTGGAGAGTATTGAAGGAACCGCAATTCCATGGGGCGAGCTTGACGTAACAAACTACCGCGATGACAAAGTGGAGGCTACTCAAGGGGCGGCCAAAGCCACGTTCCCGGTCTCGATTCAAGGCAAAAAAGTGATCCTGTTCGACGATGTTCTCTACACAGGCCGTACGATTCGTGCAGCCATGGACGCGATCATGGATTGCGGTCGTCCGGAGTCGATCCAGTTAGCGGTACTCGCTGACCGGGGACATCGGGAACTGCCGATCCGAGCTGATTACGTTGGCAAGAACGTACCAACATCGCGATCGGAAGAAATCGAGGTGCTCTTGACCGAGCATGACGGCACTGATCTGGTTCGCATCCTGCATGCACGGGAGGGGAACTAAGATGGCGCTGACGGCAACTGCACTGAAGGAACGCAGCCTCCTCGGGCTGAAGGAGTTAAGCGCAGCGGAAATTTCCTCGATTCTCGACCGGGCTGCCTACTGGGATGCTAAGGAAGAGAAGATGATTCCGGTGTTGAAGGAGCACTTTGTTGCGAATATGTTTTTCGAAAACAGTACGCGCACCCGCTTCTCATTCGAGATGGCGGAGAAACGGCTGGGTGCTCAGGTGCTGAACTTCGCGGCAGCCGCCTCTAGCGTAGAGAAAGGCGAGTCGATTTACGATACGGTTCGCACGTTGGAATCGATGGGCATTGACGCTGGAGTCATCCGGCTGAAGCCGATCGGTGTGTTGGAGGAGCTGGCGAAGCGGGTATCCGTACCGCTGGTGAATGCCGGAGACGGCAACAATGAGCACCCGACGCAAGCGCTGCTGGATCTATATACGATGAGGCAGCACTTCGGGGAACTCGGCGGGCTGAAGGTATCGATCATCGGGGATATCAAGCATAGCCGGGTTGCACGTTCGAATCTGTGGGCGCTGCAAAAATTCGGCGCCGAAGTGAAGCTGTGCGCGCCGGACAATATGCAAGCACCGGAGCTCAGCGCGTATGCGCCTTACGTTCCGATGGACGAAGCGCTTTGCGCCGATGTGGTGATGATGCTGCGAGTGCAGCTGGAACGCCATGTTGGCGGGCTGATTAAGTCGGCCGAAGAATATCGACTGCATTACGGCTTGACGGAGGAGCGGGCCGCGAGCCTTGCGCCGCACGCGCTGATCATGCACCCGGCACCAGTGAACCGGGGCGTTGAGATCGACGATGCGGTGGTGGAGCACCCGCAATCCCGCATCTTCAAGCAGATGCAAAACGGGGTTCCAATCCGCATGGCGGTTCTGGAACGCGCTTTGCTGTAGCAAATAGGTAGAGTGCCTGGAAGCTTAGGCGACGGGCGATGGACGTTATTTTTCGGATCGTACTTCAAAATCAGCGGGGGGAGAAAACAGAATGCGGCTTGTCGTAATGAATGCCAAGATCTTAAACGAACAAGGAGAACAAGAATTCGCTCAAATCGTCATCGAAAACGGAGTGATCTCGAACATCGAGAAAACCGGACCCATTGAGCAGCCGGTCGCCGAGGAAGGGACGCAGGTGATCGATGCAGGAGGCAGACTGGTCACTCCGGGATTTATCGATATGCACGTCCATTTGCGGGAACCGGGGTATGAACATAAAGAAACGATCGAAAGCGGTTCGCGTTCGGCAGCGAAAGGGGGATTCACCACCATCGCTTGCATGCCGAACACTCGGCCGGTGACCGACAATCCGGACACAGTCCGCTATGTGAAGCAGAAGGCTGAGGAAGCCGGGCTGGTGAACGTGCTGCCTTATGCGGCGATCACCAAAAGCGAGCTGGGCCGCGAGCTGACGGACTTTGCCGCTTTGAAAGAGGCCGGTGCTATCGGCTTCACCGATGACGGCGTGGGCGTGCAAAGCGCGCAAATGATGAAGGATGCGATGCGGCAGGCCGCTGCGCTTGGGATGCCGGTGATTGCCCACTGCGAAGACAATTCACTGGTGGAAGGTGCGCCGGTGGCTGAAGGGGAATTCGCCCGCAAGCACGGACTGAAAGGGATCCCGAACGAATCGGAGGCGATTCATGTCGGGCGGGATATTTTGCTGGCGGAAGCGACCGGGGTTCACTACCATGTGTGCCACGTCAGCACGGAGCAGTCGATTCGGCTGATTCGTCAGGCGAAGCAGCTTGGCATCAACGTCACCGCGGAGGTGTGTCCGCACCATCTGGTTTTGTCGGAGGAGGATATCCCCGGATTGGATGCCAACTGGAAAATGAACCCGCCGCTGCGTTCCCGCCGAGATGTGGAAGCCTGCATCGCCGCGCTGGAGGACGGCACGATCGACATCATCGTAACGGACCATGCTCCGCACAGCGAAGAGGAAAAAGCGAAAGGCATGCAGCTGGCACCGTTTGGCATCGTTGGTTTTGAGACGGCCTTCCCGCTGCTGTATACGAAGTTTGTGGCAACTGGCCGCTGGAGTCTGGAGATGCTGGTGCAGCGGATGACTGCGGATCCGGCGCGGGTGTTTGGCCTGGAAGCCGGACGTTTGGTTCCAGGAGCTCCAGCGGATCTGACGATCGTTGATCTGGAGGCGGAACGGACGGTTGATCCTGAGGACTTCGCCTCAAAGGGACGCAACACCCCGTTTGCCGGTTGGAAGCTGAAGGGCTGGCCGGTCGCAACGATCGTCCGAGGAAGACTGGTATGGAACGATGAACGAGAACTGACCCGTTAACGGGCGGATAAGAAAATAGTAGTTAAGCTTATGGATAAAGGAGTGCTTCAGGATGCAGGCAAGACTATTGTTGGAGGACGGCACGTTGTTTACCGGAACCTCATTCGGAGCGGAAGGAGACAAAACCGGCGAGGTCGTTTTTAATACGGGAATTACGGGGTACCAAGAGGTGCTGTCGGATCCTTCCTATTGCGGACAAATCGTTACGATGACGTATCCGCTGATCGGGAACTACGGCATTTCGCGCGATGACTTTGAATCGATTACGCCGTCGATCCACGGCTTTGTCGTTCGCCGCTATGAACCGACCCCAAGCAACTGGCGGGCACAGTACAATTTGGGTGACCTGCTGAAGGAATACGGAATTCCCGGCATTGCCGACATCGATACGCGCATGCTGACGCGACTTATCCGCCATCAGGGGACGATGAGAGGGATTTTGACGACCTCAAATAAATCGGTGGAGGAATTAAAAGAAATGATGCTGGCGACCAGCATCGCCGAGCTGCGCAATCAAGTGGCGCAAACCTCGACGAAGCACGTGTACAGCAGTCCCGGCTCGAAGGAACGCATCGTGCTGGTCGACTTCGGCGCGAAAAGCGGCATTCTGCGCGAGCTGAACAAACGCGACTGCGACGTGGTGATCGTCCCGCATGATACGACCGCGGATGAAATCCGCCGCCTGCATCCAGACGGGATCCAGCTGTCGAACGGACCGGGGGACCCGAAAGACGTGCCGCATGCGGTGAAGATGATTTCCGAGCTGCTTGGCGAATACCCGATCTTCGGCATTTGCCTGGGTCACCAGCTGTTTGCCCTCGCCTGCGGCGCCGATACGGAAAAGCTGAAATTTGGCCATCGCGGCGGGAACCACCCGGTGAAAGAGCTGGCCACCGGCCGCTGCTACATCACGTCGCAAAACCATGGATACACCGTCAACGAAGCGTCCATCGCGGGGACGGAGCTGGAAGTGACGCATATCAACAACAATGACAAAACCATCGAAGGCTTGAAGCATAAGAAATACCCGGCCTTCTCTGTGCAATACCACCCAGAGGCGGCACCGGGACCGTACGATAACAGCTACCTGTTCGACCGATTCATCGAGATGATCCGCGAGCACAAGCGGCAAAATCCGCAAAAGCCTCGCCAAGCCGAACTGATGGCCGCTGCGAAAGGAGAACTGTAAATCAATGCCGATCAACAAAGACCTTAAGAAAATTCTCGTCATCGGTTCCGGACCGATCGTTATCGGTCAGGCGGCTGAGTTCGATTACGCCGGAACGCAAGCTTGCCAAGCGCTGAAGGAAGAGGGCGTCGAGGTGGTGCTGATCAACAGCAACCCGGCGACGATCATGACCGACACCAACATGGCCGACAAGGTTTATATTGAACCGATCACGCTGGAATTCGTCACCCAAATCATTCGCCAGGAGCGGCCGGACGGCTTGCTGCCCACGCTCGGCGGGCAAACCGGTCTGAACATGGCGGTGGAGCTGGCCCGCGCAGGCGTGCTGGAGCGCGAGAATGTGAAGCTCCTTGGCACACAGCTGACCTCGATTGAGAAAGCGGAAGACCGCGACCTGTTCCGCGAGCTGATGCGCGAGCTGGAGCAGCCGGTGCCGGAAAGCGCGATCATCACCTCGGTGGAAGAAGCGCTGGAATTCGCAAACGAAATTGGCTATCCGGTAATCGTTCGTCCGGCGTATACGCTGGGCGGTACCGGCGGCGGGATCTGCGCTACGGAAGAGGAGCTGCGCGAGACGGTAGCGTCGGGGATTCGTTACAGCCCGATCGGCCAATGCTTGATCGAGAAATCGATCGCCGGCATGAAGGAAATCGAATACGAAGTGATGCGCGATGCGAACGACAACTGTATCGTTGTCTGCAACATGGAGAACTTCGACCCGGTGGGCGTACATACCGGGGACAGTATCGTCGTTGCGCCAAGCCAAACGCTGTCTGACCGCGAGTATCAAATGCTCCGTTCGGCTTCGCTGAAGATTATCCGCGCGCTGAACATCGAAGGCGGCTGTAACGTGCAGTTCGCACTGGATCCGCAAAGCTTCCAATACTACGTCATCGAAGTAAATCCGCGGGTCAGCCGTTCGTCGGCGCTCGCGTCTAAAGCGACGGGTTATCCGATCGCGAAAATGGCAGCCAAAATCGCGCTGGGCTACACGCTGGACGAAATCATCAACCCGGTTACGGGGCAGACATACGCCTGCTTCGAGCCGACGCTGGACTACATCGTCAGCAAAATCCCGCGCTGGCCGTTTGATAAATTCGTTCACGCCAACCGCAAGCTGGGCACGCAGATGAAAGCGACCGGCGAAGTCATGGCGATTGGCCGGACCTTCGAAGAGTCGATTCATAAAGCGGTCCGTTCGCTTGAGATCGGCACGCATCGCCTCTATCTGAAAGGCGTGGAGAAGATCGACGATGAAACGCTGAGAAATCGCTTGATCAAAGCGGACGACGAGCGACTGTTCCTGATTGCCGAAGCGTTCCGCCGCGGCTACAAGCTGCAGCTCATTCATGATCTGACCGGAATCGACTGGTGGTTCCTTGATAAAATCGAGCGTTTGGTGGAATTCGAGAAACGGATTGCGGGAGAAGAGTTCTTTTCCTATGAAACGCTGTATGAAGCGAAGCGCTTAGGGTTTACTGACCGGGCGATTGCCGAACTGCGTGCCGCCGGACAGCCGACAGGCACGCACCTGACGGAGGCTGAAGTGAGGAGCTTCCGCAAGGAGCATGGACTGAAGCCGGTTTACAAAATGGTAGATACGTGCGCGGCTGAATTTGAAGCCTCTACGCCTTACTACTACTCGACCTATGAAACGGAGAACGAAGTCGTTCAAACGGACAAAGAGAAGATCGTGGTGCTTGGCTCCGGACCGATTCGTATCGGGCAAGGCATCGAGTTTGACTACTCGACGGTACACGCGGTTTGGGCGATTCAAAAAGCCGGCTACGAAGCGGTAATCATCAACAACAACCCGGAGACGGTATCCACGGACTTTAACACGTCGGATCGCCTCTACTTTGAACCGCTGTTCTTCGAGGATGTCATGAATGTTATCGAAGAGGAGAAGCCGGTTGGCGTCATCGTCCAATTCGGCGGCCAAACGGCGATCAACTTGGCAGCACCGCTGCAAGCGGCGGGCGTTCGCATCCTCGGAACCTCGCTGGAAAGCATCGACGAGGCGGAGGATCGCAAGAAGTTTGAAGCACTCCTGTCGAAGCTGGGCATCGCACAGCCGAAGGGCAGCACAGTGACCTCGGTAGAAGAAGCGGTTGGAACTGCTCAAGCCCTGGGTTATCCGGTACTGGTAAGACCTTCGTATGTACTGGGCGGCCGGGCGATGGAAATCGTCTACTCCGACCAGGAGCTGCTGCGCTACATGGAAGAAGCGGTGAACATCAATCCGCAGCATCCGGTCCTGATCGACCGCTACATGCTTGGCAAAGAGGTAGAGGTCGACGCCATCAGCGACGGGGAAACAGTACTGATCCCGGGGATTATGGAGCATATCGAACGCGCTGGCGTTCACTCCGGCGACTCGATTGCGGTGTATCCGCCGCAGCATCTGTCGGCAGAGCTGAAAGAGAAGATCGTTGAAATCACGGTCAAAATCGCCCGTGAGCTGAAGACGGTAGGTCTGGTGAACATCCAGTTCGTCATCTACAACAACGAAGTGTATGTGATCGAGGTGAACCCTCGCTCCTCGCGTACAGTACCGTTCCTGAGCAAAGTGACAAACATTCCGATGGCGAATGTTGCAACCCAGTGTATTCTTGGGGCGAAACTAAGCGATCTGGGCTACTCCAATGGCCTGTGGCCGGAAAGCCATCAGGTTGCGGTGAAGGTGCCGGTATTCTCCTTCGCGAAGCTGCGTCGGGTAGAACCAACGCTTGGTCCGGAAATGAAATCGACCGGCGAGGTCATGGGCCGCGATCCGCAATACGCCAAAGCATTGTATAAAGGCTTGATCGGCGCGGGAATGAAGATTCCTTCAACCGGGGCGATTATCGCTACGGTAGCCGACAAGGATAAACAAGAAGCGGTTGAGCTGCTTCGCGGCTTCTACCGCCTGGGGTACAAGATCATCGCTACGGATGGCACGGCTTCTGCGCTGATCGAGGCGGGTATTCATGTGACGACGGTTTACAAGCTGTCCGAAGGGGTGCCGAACATCCTCGATCTGATCCGGAACGGCGAAGCTCACTTCGTCATCAACACGTTGACGAAGGGCAAAGAACCGGAGCGCGATGGCTTCCGGATTCGCCGGGAAGCGGTGGAGAACGGCGTGGTCTGCATGACTTCGCTCGATACCGTTCGGGCGCTGCTGGAGATGTTGGAGACGATCAACTTCTCTTCCCAAGCGATGCCCGCGCTTTAATCGCAGGCGCTAACGGACACCAGAGGCGTTATTGACCTGATTTTAGGCGTATGGTGATTTCTAACGGACCGAGGAGACCTTATTTCGCTTAAATCGCAGCTGAGTGGCTCCATGAGGGCTGAATAAAGTCCATGGAGTCCGTTACAGCGGGAAATAGCCGGGAAATGGATAAATAAGGTCTCTCAGGTCTGTTAGAGGACAAAGAAAAAGGCGGCTCGGAAGCAGGATGCTTCGGAGCCGCAAGCATGAATGGAGGAGAGCGGATTTGCGTTCGTTTGAAGAAGCGGCTGGGAAGCTGATCGTGGGTCTCGATTTCCCTGATGCGGAGCAAGCGCGGAAGCTGCTGAAGGAGCTGGAGGGCATCCCTTGTTACATGAAGGTGGGGCTGCAACTGTTCTATGCGGCGGGTCCGGAACTGATCCGGGAATTAAAGCAGCGGGGGTACTCCGTTTTTCTCGATGTGAAAATGCATGATATTCCCAACACCGTCAAAGGTGGTGCGAACAGCGTCACCAAGCTGGGTGTAGACCTGTTTAACGTGCATGCGGCCGGCGGGCTGGACATGATGAAGGCGGCAAAAGAAGGCGCACTGGCGGCGGTGGAAGCCGACCCGACGTTGACGATGCCAAAGATCATCGCGGTTACGCAGCTGACGAGCACCAGCAAGCAAGTGATGAATGAACAGATTGGCATCCCGGGCGAAGTTGAAGCCTCCGTCGTACATTATGCGGACCTGGCCCGTTCGGCCGGTTTGGAAGGAGTGGTTGCTTCTCCACTGGAAGTTACCGCAATTAAGGAGAAGTGCGGACAAGCCTTCCTGACGGTAACGCCGGGGATTCGTCCAGCGAACAGCCCTAAAGGTGATCAAACGCGTACGTTAACCCCAGGCGAAGCGATGGCGCAAGGCACGGACTATATCGTCGTTGCCCGTCCAATTATCGCTGCCCCTAACCCGCGAGAAGCCGCGGAGACGATCATTAAGGAGATGATGTAGCATGACCAATACCCAATCCGTCGAAGCGCAAATTGCCAGCAGCCTGTTAGAGATCGGAGCCGTTGCGCTTCGTCCGCATCAGCCGTTTACTTGGACTTCGGGGATTAAATCGCCGATCTATTGCGACAACCGCCTCACGATGTCCTACCCGCAGATCCGCGATCTAATCGCTGAATCGTTTGCTGCACTGATCCGTAAAGACTATCCGGAGGCCGAAGTTATCGCTGGAACGGCTACGGCCGGCATTCCGCATGCCGCGTTTACGGCGCAGAAGCTGGGGCTGCCGATGGCCTATATTCGCGATAAGGCGAAAGGACATGGCAAGGAGAATCAAATCGAAGGCCTGATTAAGCCAGGGCAGAAGGTCGTCGTCATCGAGGATTTGATCTCTACCGGCGGCAGCTCGATCAAAGCGGCGCAGGCGGTGCGTGATGCGGGTGCAGAACCGTTGGCCGTGCTGGCGATCTTCAGCTATCAGCTCGACAAAGCGGTGCAGGCGTTTGCTGAAGCCGACATCCCGCTGCAAACCTTATCCAACTATACGGCATTGATGGATGTGGCCGTACAGCGCGGGGATATTCAGCCGGAAGACCTGGAGCTATTAAAGTCCTGGCGGCAAGACCCGGCTTCCTTCGGAAATGCATAGTGTATGTTAGCAACCCCCAGCAGAAGAGCCCTGCAAAACACCCTCATTTTGGGTTGAGGGCATAAGACGCTAGGGCTTCCGACTAAGATGTGGCATAAAACAAATAAATGCAGTCCGTTCTCCTTTAAGAGGCGGGCTGCATTTGTTCTTTCAGCTTTACCATTCGCTTCACAATTTACCACGAAAGCGGTAAGTACGGCTTGTATTCGCATGCGAAATAGACCACGGTATTTGGCCTTGGTCATCCCATGAAATCTTTTCAGTTCGGCATTCTTATGTTCAATGATCGGTCGGCGGCGAATGCGTTCTTTAAACGTATCACTGTTCTCAAATTCGATTTGTTCCTTGAAGTGCTCTGCCACCATCCGAATGGAATAGGTCTTGCTTTTCGCTCCCGGTTTCAAGCAACCTTCTCTAAGCGGGCAAGTCTTGCACCTCTCCGTATCGAAGTAAAAGACAAGTGAACGGCTTTCGCCACTTTTCTTGCTTCCTTGTACAGCTTTACGAATACTGTGCTCACCTGCCGGGCAAATCACGAAATCCGCATCCTCCTGATCTTTCTTCAGCTCCGGTAGCCGCGGGAGTTTCTTTTCGAGCTTCGGATGCTTTTTGACTACGACACGGAATAGGCGTTTTGCCGCATAAGCAAGGTTTACCTGCGCTTCTTGGATCATCCGTTCGTCGGACAGATTGTAAGAACCTGCAAAAACAGCAAACGAAACAGGAGCTCTGGCTCGTTAGCCGGTCTCCCATAATATTCAGAGTAAGAAGAACGAACTAGTTCATGAATGAAAGAGAAGTCGATGACTTCATGAATTTTACGCAATTGATGGTCTTCGGGAATGAGTTTGTATAGTTCGGCATGGAAAGATGCCGTCATTTGTTTGGCAGACTGTAGCAATGGTCCCATCTCTCTCGGTTTCTTTTTATTATATAACAAATCCAGTACCTACGTGGCACGGGGTTTGTTTTTTTACAGATTTTAGGTTGACTTTTGCAGGGCTCTCCAGCAGGGGCTGTTTTTTTGTCTAAACAATAGCCCTTCACCAAAAGACCACCCAAGAGAAACAGCATCGCTCTGTCTCAAAGGTGGTCATTTCTTTAACGTATGATTTACATATGATTGCTTGTTACTTAAACGAATATCCTGCGTATTTCTCCGCGTTTTTCAGACTCGTCCAGATGTCCGGCGATTCGCCGCCGATGTGCCAGTAAGCATAACCGGCCACTCCCAACTTCGCGCCTAACCTCAGCTTCTCCGAAAGGGAACGGGCATCCTCCAGCCAAATTTTGTGGATCGTGCCGTTCTTGCGATACTCCATGGTGTACTGGCCCAACGTGTCGTTCCATTTCGGCTTCAGGCCGTATTGGTTGATCCGGTTATTTTGATCCGCGAGGGTGATGTCCTCGGAAGACAACGTAGCTCCAGTGCTGCTTAGGCTCCAATCCCGCGTATACAGCGGCATCCCCATAATGAGTTGGTCGGAGGGGATTTGGGCGAGCAGCTTTTGAAGGTGGTTCTCCACCCAGCCAAGCGATGCGATGGAACCGGCGGCAGATCCGCCCCAGTGCTCGTCGTAGGCCATAATCACAAGGTAATCGGCGCTCTTCGCCAGTTCCGTGTAATTGTAAGCGTCCGACCAGTCGGTGTCGAGATCCGGCGGTAAATCTACGGACAAGACGGCAGAGACGGAATGAAGCTCCTGTGCCAGTTTGGCGATAAAGGCCGTATACAAGCTTCGATCGGAAGCTGCGACATTTTCGAAATCGACGTTGATGCCATGCAGCCCGTATTTTTGAACGTAGGACTTCAAGGTTTGGATCGCTTCGGAAGAAAGCAAGCTGGAAGCCAGAAGCTTATGTGTCGTTTCCTGATCAAATCGGTTTCCGACCATGGCCCAAACCTGTTTGCCGTTATTTTTTGCCCAGGTTACGAGGGACGGGACGCTGGAGTCGGATAATTTGCCGGTACTTTCGAGAAAAAACCACCGAGGCACCAGCACATTCACGTTCGATTTCAGCACCGCTTTCTTGTAGGCCTCGGTCGATTGACCGAATTGCCAACCAAGCTTGATTGCCTCGTTCGCGTTAGCCGCGAGCGCATCGGTCCATCGGGTGTCCTGCAGCAGGCGATCCAGGATAACGGCGGTCTCCTGTCGGGTAATCGGCTGTGTTGGATGAAATAATCCGTCGCTGCCCTGCATCAAACCAAGCTCGGTAATCGAGCTGACCGAAGGCTTGGCCCAAGTCGCGAGCATCGCTTCATCCTTGTAACCGGAGGACGAATTCCCGGCAGCGTTTTGTTTTAATGCGCGGACGATCCATGAAGCGGCTTCCTGCCGGGTTAACGGCTGGTTTGGCTTAAAGATCCCGTCTCCCAAGCCGTTGGTAAGCCCAAGCTCCGTGGCTGCTTGGATCGTGCCGTAGTACCAGGCGCTTCTTGGTACATCGCGATAGGCGGGAACAGCGGATTTGGCCGCTTCCACCTTAAAGATTCGCGTCAACGTGGTCATAAACTCGGCCCGGGTGATGGAGCGGGTTGGAGAAAATTCTGAACCTGAGGTTCCTTTCATCACATTGTTCGCGTTTATGCGGAGGATTGCGTCTTTCGCATAGCTGTTTGAAATATCGTTAAAGGGGAGATCGGCAGCGGCCGGCTCTTGCCGAAGAACGGCATTGGTGAATAAGAGCGTTACCGCGAGCAGGATGGGAATCTTTTTTTTCATGAAGTAGTTCTCCTTGCCGAAATTAGTAGAAATCTCCTTAATTCTAACAGAATTGTAACCATTCATCAGTGCGAAAAATATGGTAAAAATTTAACGATTTCGTTAATAACCTTGTAACTTTTTGCCATCCTAATTCGTTTATAATGCAAGACGTGAATGTATTGCTAGACAAGGCCAACTAGACCAAGAAATCCAAGAAAAGGAAGTAAAGGAAGAAGAGGAGAAGCACAAATTAGGGAAATGGGAGACCGATACACAATGATGCGATGGCTTCGCAAAAAAGAAAAAGTCGAAGTTCAGCCCGGGGCTGATTCTCCGGTACCGGAAAGTGCGGAGGGGGAGACCGCCGCTGCCGTGGAGAAGACGGCCTTAGCAGAAGCAGATGCCGAGGTTATTGCAGCCCAAGATGTGCACGAGGAGGAGGCAGAGAGGGAGACCGGACCGATTCTGTCGGTCAAAGACGTTCACCGATCATTCCCGGTGGGCGGAGGAGAAATCCAGGTATTGAAGGGAATTGACATGGAAGTGCTTTCAGGCCAGCTGGTGATGCTCAAAGGCCGCTCCGGCTCGGGCAAAACGACGTTGCTCAACATGCTTGGCGGATTGGATCAGCCGACTTCCGGTGAAATCTGGTTCCGCGGCCAGCCGCTTCATGAGCTGAACGACGATAAGCGTACATTGCTGCGCCGGAATCAGATCGGCTTTATTTTCCAAGCCTATGCTTTGCTTCCGCTGCTGTCTGCCTGGGAGAATGTCGAACTGTCGCTGCGTATGGCAGGAGTTCCGCCTCAGGAATGGAAGCCGCGCGTTAAGCATTGCCTGGAGCTCGTCGGGCTCGGGAAACGGATGTTTCACCGCCCGTTCGAATTATCCGGGGGCGAACAGCAGCGGGTGGCCATCGCCAAAGCGATCGCCCATCGCCCAAAGCTGTTGTTGGCGGATGAACCAACGGCCAACCTCGATTCGCAAATGGGAGCACAAGTCATGGCAGTATTCAAGAACATCATACAGACCGAACGCGTGACGATCTGTATGACCACTCACGATCCTACAATCCTGGAGGTAGCGGACCATGTTTACGAAATGGTGGATGGCAGATTTATCGAATAAAAAAGGGGGGATGAGGCTGGTTCGAACGCTTGGGGTATTCGCCCTGTCCCTGACGTTAATTGCGTCCACAGGCTGCGCCTTGCTGCCGGACGAAGAGGCGGAGGAGGACCTGCCGGTGATCACGCCGCCGACAATCTCGAAGAAGCCGGAGTACGAGGTGCGCACGGAGACGATCGAGCTTAGCGTCAGCGCGGTCGGGAAGATCATGAGCCAGCGCGAGGAGCCGTTATTTTTCACAGAGGATAATCTTCACGTGAAGGAAGTGCTGGTAAAGGCGGGCGACAAAGTCAAGAAAGGCGATGCCCTCATTCAGCTGGATGTCGAAGATTTGCAGAAGGAATTGCGGAAGAAGAAGCTGGAGTTCCGCAAGCAGGAAATCTCCATGAAGGAGCTGCTGCGCACGAAGGACGAGAAGGACCCGATCGAATTTGAGGAGGCCGCCATCGTCTTTGAGGAACAGCGCCAAGAGCTGGAGGATTTGGAGAAAACGATCGCCGACGGCACACTCCGTGCGCCGTTCTCCGGAACGATCATTTCCGTCTCCGCCCAGAAAGGCGCCGCTATCAAAGCATATGATACGGTAGCCGTGCTGTCCGACACGTCCTCGTTGGTAGTGGCAGCTCAGTTTGCCAAGGAGGATTTAGCGAAGATTGCCGTTGGCATGAAAGCCAAGGTTGATATTAATGCGATGGGTGTGTTCGATGGTAAAGTGAAGGTGATGCCGGTGGATACCGGATCGTCCGACAACGATAACGGCGGCGGAAGCGGCACCCCTCCAGAGAGAGATACGATCGATAAGTACCTGATCGTGGAACTGGACAAATGGCCGGAGGGGCTTGAACGTGGACGGCCGCTTAGCGTGTCCATTGTAACGGAACGCAAGGAAAACGCAGTGTTAATTCCGATTTCCGCCCTGCGGACGATCGGCTCGCGTACTTACGTCCAGGTTGTAGAGGAAGACGGTTCGAAACGTGAAGCCGATGTTGAGGTAGGTTTGCAAACCTCGACCGACGTGGAAATTGTTAAAGGACTCACGCCGGGGCAGAAAGTAGTGGGTCGTTAATGGGACTTCCTTTATTACGCTTGCTGTTCCGCAAAATGTGGAACACGAAATGGCTGACGTTAAGTACACTCTTGGGCCTCATCGTCGCTGTCTCGTTTACGGTCAGCATTCCGATGTATTCCGACGGTTCGCTGAAGCGGGTCGTTGCGACCACCCTGAAAGCGGAGAGCGAAGGGCTGCCCGCAGGTTCGTTGATCATGAGCTACCAGGCGCCGGGCGGTACCAAGACGGATTTGGGTGCACTATCCGCCGTCAATCAATACATTGTCGACGAGGTGCCGGAGCAAATCGGCTTCCCGTTTGACGCTTACGTGAACACCAGATCCATCCGCAGTACGGAGGTGTTTCCGGAGGATCCAACCAAGGTTGACGCGAGCCGTACGCGGACGATGTCCATCGTGTCCATGAGCGGTTTACAGGATCATGTGACAATATCCGGCGGCCGGTTGTTTTCGGATCAGGGGGATGGCGATACGCTTGAGGCTCTGATGCTGGAGGAAGCGATGTACCGTCAGGATCTGCACGTTGGCGATGTGATGGAGTATCCGGTGTACAGCGGCGTGGATGTGACGCTTAAGGTGAAGATTGTTGGCACCTTCCAGCCGGAGAATGAGAATGATCCGTATTGGTACCAAGGCTTTGAAGGGATGATGAACAGTTTCTACATCTCGGATCAAGCCTTTAATGAAGGACTGCTGAATCGATTGTCGATTCCGCTGCATAGCTCCAGCTGGTATTACGCTTTTGATCTTGGTGAGATCAAGACGAGTCAGCTGTCACCGCTGTCGGATACGCTGGAACGGCTGAACGTGGAGTTATACCAGAAGCTGAAAGATACGAAGGTGGATGTCTCCTTCGGCAGTCTGCTGAACGACTTCCGCAAGCAGAGCCTGCAAATGCAGACGCTGCTGTTTACCCTGGCGGCACCGATGATTGCCATGGTGTTCTATTTCATCGTGATGAACGCTCGTCAGGCGCTCGACAAGCAGCAAAGTGACATCGCTGTTCTGCGCAGCCGCGGTGCTTCTACGAAGCAGATTATTTTCATCTATTTATTTGAGAGCCTGATCCTTGGTGTGGTTGCATTGATTGCAGGCCCTTTGCTCGGCTGGTTTATGTCGAAGAGCATCGGCTCGGCGGACGGCTTCCTGACGTTCGTGAACCGCAAGTCCATTCCGGTAGGATTTAATGCCGACGCCTTGGTGTTGGGGGCGGTGGCGGTTGTGATCGCGATCTTGTCGACGCTGCTGCCGGCGATTTCCTTCGCCCGTTCCTCGATTGTCAAGGCGAAGCAGAAGCAAGCGCGCTCCGATCGGGCGCCCTTTTGGCAACGCTGGTTTATCGATATCGTCTTGATGGTGATTTCGGGTTATGGGTACTACCTGTTTAATGAGCGGCAGATGCTGACGTTCCAGACGGGGATGACTACGGATGAGCTGCAGGTTCAACCGTTCCTCTTCTTCGTACCGGCGCTGGCGATTTTCTCCATCGGACTGTTTTTCCTGCGGGTGTTCCCGTGGTTATTGAAGCTGATCGGCTGGATCGGCAAAAAGTGGTTGCCGGTTCCTTACTATCTAAGTTTGACGCAACTGTCCAGGTCGTCTTCTTCCTATTATCCGCTGATGATTCTGCTCGTTCTGACGCTGGGGCTTGGTGTATATAACGCTTCAGCTGCTCGGACGATCGATCTGAATTCGACGGAGCGGACGCTCTATAAATATGGAGCGGATGTGATTATGCGAACAGTATGGGAAGGCACGCCGGAAATCACCCGTCCTTCACAAGGAGGCTCCGGCCAAGGTCAAGGCGGCGGCTCGGGAGCTCCGGGCGGCGGCGGGAACCCGGGTGGAGTACCTGGCGGCGGCGGGCAAAATCCACCCCCGTCCAAACTGATCTATTCCGAGCCCCCGTTTGAGATCTTTCGGAGGCTGGATGGCGTCGAGCATGCGGCACGTGTGCTCCAAACGAAGGGGAACATCATCATCTCCGGCCGTTCGGCAGGCCAAGGGAATGTAATGGGGATCGACAATGTCGATTTCGCCAAAGTGGCCTGGTTCCGGAACGACCTGTTCCCCACGCATCCCTACAATTATTTGAACTTTCTCGGGATGAATGAAAGTGCAGCTTTAGTCCCGTCGAACTTGGCGGAGAAATACAAGCTGAAGCCGGGAGACGTGTTCACGGTCGCCTTGGGTGAGCAAGCGGTGGAATTTGCCGTATACGGGATTATCCCGTATTGGCCAAGTCAATATCCGGATCAAACGCCGTTTATCATTGCGAATTTGGACTATATCTACGATCAAGTTCCGCTTATTCCTTATGAAGTCTGGCTGAAGATGAAGCCGGGGGCCAAAGTCGCCCCGCTGATTCCGAAGCTGGCGGAGGAAGGAATTGAGCTTTATTCGGTTGATGATGTCCGCAGTGAATTGGCGGCCCAAAGCAAGCACCCAACCCGGGGAGGCGTATTTGGAATCTTAAGCCTCGGCTTCCTCGTCTCGGTCATCGTTTCGTTGATCGGGTACGTGTTGTACTGGTTTTTCAACTTATCGGGCCGGGTCGTCCAGTTCGGGATTTTGCGGGCGATGGGCTTATCCCGCAAGCAGCTGACGTTTATGCTGCTGGCCGAACAGATCTTGACAGCAGGCTTATCCATCGTGCTCGGGATCGTGATCGGGAAGATTGCCGGCAAGCTATACTTGCCGTTCCTGCAAACTGCGGATAATGTCACAACGCAAGTTCCGCCGTTCCGAATCGTATTCGATAACCAAGACACGCTTCAGCTTTATGTCGTTGTGTTCGTGATGCTCCTGATGGGAGCCGGCCTGCTACTCTGGCAAATCCGGCGCCTGCGCGTGCATCAGGCGGTAAAAATGGGAGAGGAGCGCTAAGAGATGATTCATTGCGAAGGACTCGTCAAGATTTTCAAATCCGAAGATATCGAAGTTGTGGCGCTCCAAGGCTTAAACTTAACCGTTGAACAAGGCGAGATGATGGCGATCATCGGCAACAGCGGCAGCGGCAAATCAACGCTGCTGAATATTCTGGGCGGGCTGGATCGCCCGTCAGCTGGTCAGGTTACCGTTGGAGGCTGGGATCTGCTGAAGATCCGCGATGACCAGCTGGTGGAATATAAACGCAACACCGTTGGCTTTGTTTGGCAGAACAACGCCCGCAACCTGCTGCCCTATTTAACCGCGCTGGAGAACGTGGAGATGCCGATGCTGCTCACCGGTAAGCTGGACCGGGCTTATGCAAAAGAGCTGCTGGAGCGGGTTGGCTTAAAGGACCGGATGCATAACAAGCTGCATCAACTCTCCGGCGGGGAGCAGCAGCGGGTTGCGATCGCAATCTCTTTGTCGAATCGACCGAAGCTCCTGCTGGCTGACGAACCAACGGGGTCGGTAGACACGGCCACCTCTGATCAGATCATGCAGATCTTTCGGCAAGTGAACCGGGAGCTCGGCATCACGGTCGTGATCGTCACGCACGATTTGAACCTGGCCGGGAAGGTGGACCGCGTGGTCGCCATCCGCGACGGCTTAACGAGCACCGAATTCCTGAAGCGTAATCCGAATCTGGATTTGGCGGCAGCAGAGCTAGGCGGGGGATTGCAGGAGGTTCACGAAGCCTTTGTTGTGGTTGACCGCGTCGGACGCTTACAGGTTCCGAAGGAATATCTGGAATCCGTCGGGATCAACGGACGGGCGAGCATGGAGTTTGACGGAGAGAAAATCATTATTACAGCACCTAAATCATTGGAGGGGGATCCATCATGAGGTTCAAGAAATTATTGTCCGTATCGCTGGCTGCCACGCTGGCGCTTGGCCTGTTGGCTGGCTGTAACGGCAGCAAAGCGGCAGACCCTGAGCAGGAGAAAGTGCTGCGCATCGGCGTGCTTTACGGGGGATATGACGATTCTTATTTCCGCCAGCAGTATACCGATGTGTATGAGTTCACGCACAATGTTCGCATCGAGGTTGTACCGGCCATCGACCAAAGTCAATACCGTTACCAGGACTACTCACAGCCATATGTTCAGCCGGACTACCTGGAAAGCATGAAGAAAATTATGACCGGCAGCAATCCGGTGGATGTCGTGGTAACCGATACTTCCGTATTGAATCAGCTGATCAAGGAAAATATGGTCAAACAACTTGATCCGATGATTCAGGAGGATAAGTTCGATACGTCAGACTTCGTACCGGCAGTCATTGACGGGATCAAGGATCTTGGAGAAGGCAGCCTGTACGCGTTAACTCCTTCGTTCTCCTCCTCCGCCTTGTTCTATAACAAGAAGCTCTTTACGGATGCTGGGGTAGAACCGCCTACCGATAATATGACCTGGGACGATATCTTCAATTTGGCTCGCCGTGTGGCGAAAGGGGAAGGGAAAGACCGGGTTTACGGTTTCGCGTTTAGCCGGTACCTCGGAAGCGATCCGTTCTGGGATATGCAGAGCAACTATGTCAACTCGCTGCAGCTCAAAACCTTTGATGATAAAGCGGAAACGATGACGGTCAATACCCCGCAATGGACGAAGGTATGGGAAACCATCAGCAAGCTGGCGAAGGATAAAATCATTCCGGACAGTAACAGCGGGATGATGGACGGCGAGTGGAACCCTGTAACCAGCGACCTGTTCCTCTCCGGTAAAGTAGCTATGGCGATCGGTGAGAACTACTATGTAAATGAAATTACGGACGCCAACAACAACGCTTCGAAAATTAAAAACTTTACCCCTGTAGATTGGGACGTCGTAACCGTTCCGGTCCATCCTGAAAAGCCGGGTGTCGGGGGAAGTATTTGGTTGAG
Source organism: Paenibacillus sp. p3-SID1389 (assembly GCF_025151705.1). Classification (NCBI taxonomy): domain Bacteria; kingdom Bacillati; phylum Bacillota; class Bacilli; order Caryophanales; family Paenibacillaceae; genus Paenibacillus; species Paenibacillus sp. p3-SID1389. The sequence continues at coordinate 72,269 of NZ_JALXVO010000017.1, forward strand.
CAATACGTTTGCGATCAACAGTGCCGCTCCAAATGCCGAAACCGCTTGGGACTTCATTAAATTCATTAACGGTGAGGATTGGGCAAAACTTAAATCACGGAGCAACTCCTATGAAATGCTGGCCCGCAAATCGTACATCCAACCGAAAATGGGCTTGGACTACAATATTCAAGCGTTCTATTTGCTGAAGCCGACGCCGCCAACGGATCCGAAGCAAGATAAGCTGATGAGCGAAAAACCAGGGCTTTACAGCGTGACCGACAGCGGACGTAAGTTCTTCCAAGAGGTACTGGAGAACAAGAAAACGCCGGCGGAAGCGCTCAAGGAATGGGAAGAGAAGGGCAACAAGATGCTGCAGGAGATTAAAAACAATCCAAAAACCCAATTCCAGGAGGATGGTACGCCATTTGTTCCTGAGGAAGGGGCTGCAGCAGGAGGAGCCGTATATAAAGGATAAATCGCGGTTTGCATTGAGCACAAAAAATTACCAAATATATATAAGCCCGCCGGACGAAATCCGGCGGCTTTTTTTGTTAAGGTTGGGCATTCTATAGACATGAACAATTTGCTCTAATTTACGAAAGGATGGACGAAACAGTCATGCGTTGGGTATACTTCAATAAATTGTATCGAACGAAATTCCAAGCGGGATGTCTCGCCCGACGGTTGGAGCAAGACGGTTGGATTTACGGTTTTGATGATATGCGGCAAATCGAAATTTTCCGCTCGCGCAAAGGCAAATATGGCGTGCGATTTATTCCATAATCTTAGGCTTGACGTGCCCTGCGAAAATCGTGTATATTATTGATTGTCGCCAATTTAATGACGCGGGGTGGAGCAGCCCGGTAGCTCGTCGGGCTCATAACCCGAAGGCCGCAGGTTCAAATCCTGCCCCCGCAATCCAAGTTCTCCCGGGCCCTTAGCTCAGTTGGTTAGAGCGGTCGGCTCATAACCGATTGGTCACAGGTTCGAGTCCTGTAGGGCCCATAAGTGCAAAACCCCTTGCGTAGCAAGGGGTTTTTGCTTTGTTTGGTATTGATAGAGTTGTCCGATAATTGATCTGTTGATTTGGGGGTTAGTCGGCCTCGATCATGTAATTTGAAAAGTGGTGGGAGCGAATACTTAGAGAAATGAATCTTGATGATTTTAAATTCCTGTATTCCATTTTTGACAATAATCAAAGTAATTTTTCGGTGATGGCTAAAGAAGCCTTGGATGCTCGTAGAATTGAGTTAGAAGGACGGTGAAACGAAATGTTAAAAAGCACTTGTGCTGCTCCATTTTCGTATCACATGTAATTGAGGTATATGATACGATATGTTAAGATAAAAATAGAAATAGGAGCCGGTGCCAGCCGACTCCCTGTACAACACTTGGGTGGGAAACCTCCAGAACAAGCTGAAAATAACCCGTTCCCTCGGCGCTAACCTGGGCGGGTTATTTTCGTTTATTCAGATAGGTGAGTAGTGCGAGAAGAAACATCCCGAGCATAATCACTTCTGATAACGAAAAATTCATTGGCATCACCTCTGATCCGGAGGCGATACTTCCCACCCAAGTTCAGTTGTACAAGCCATATTATACCATGAGTCTGCGAACCCCGCAGGCTCTTTTATTACGGCTTTAGCCAGTTGAGTACGCGAAGCGTGCGAAACAAAAAACCACCCGCTATGCGGGTGGAGGGAACGAAGGTTTGACCAACAAGACCATTTCCAAAAAATTGAGATGTTCAGGCTCAATTCAAGAAAGGAATAGTCTTAGATGGCAAACAAGAGCTATAGTTTAGCTCACACGAAGTGGATGTGCAAATACCATATCGTGTTCACCCCGAAGTATAGACGGAAAGAGATCTATAATCAAGTGAGGAAAGACTTGATCGAAATATTTAAGCGATTGTGTAAATACAAAGGAGTAGAGATAATAGAAGGTCACATGATGCCAGACCATGTACATATGCTCGTAGCGATTCCCCCAAAAATCTCTGTATCGTCATTTATGGGATATCTGAAGGGAAAGAGCTCCCTTATGATATTAGAGAAGCATGCCAGCTTGAAGTATAAATATGGCAATCGAAAATTTTGGGCAGAGGGATACTACGTCAGCACGGTCGGGCTGAATGAAGCTACCGTCGCTAAGTATATACGCGAGCAGGAAGCACATGAGCAGGCAATCGATAAACTGAGTGTGAAAGAGTATGAAGATCCATTTAGCAGAAACGGTAGCAAGAAAAAGTAAACCAGTTTAACTGGTAAGTGAAAGTGACAAAAACACTGAGCCTGAACAATTTTATTGTCAGGCTAGCGTCTTTAGGCGCAGTTTGGCAACAAGGGGTTATACCCCAAGAGCAAACCACCCGTCCAACGGGTGGTTATGATTCAATTAAAATCAAGGTTTCGAAGATTCCTATTGAGCGTTTTATAGTAGGCAATTTTTTTGCGAATAAACGAGACTTTTCCAAGGGTAATAAGATTCAAGCCTCTCCAAATCATGAGGTGAAAAAAAGCTTGCCCAAGCTCTTTGCCGTCATGGACAATCTTTGGTCGCTGAATGATAGAACTTCCTCCTCCTGTGCGCGAACATTATTATTTATTATAGTAGAAAATACGAGTGATCTTTATCGAAAGTTCCAGTTTCTGGGCAGAAGAAAGGAGCCGTTGCCACGGCCCCCTCAGATCATTTGACTTGCTTCTGGATCATCAATCGATGGTACTCATTCAGCAATTTGTCTAGTTGCTGACTGACCATGATCATTTCTCGATCGGCAAGACGTTTACTTCGGGCGAGATGGTTTAATTCCATCCGGAGCTCTTCAATTTTGAGGATGAGTTCCATGTCGAACAACTCCCAGGTCGAGGTATCGATGCCATCCGTCCGCTTTCGACTGGTGACCGTCCAACATCTTCCGTGTACTGCCACTGTTCTGCACCAAATTAAAGCGGTAACTATATTTTCTATGTCCGTTTTTGTAAATCCTCCCTAAATTCTGAAATAAATTGCAAAAATCTGTCGATTCAGTGAATTTTATTAAAATTTAAGGTTTTACGGAAATCAAAAAAAGACCGCACGAGGCAGTCCTTCCAAGTTTATCAAATAGGCGATTACTTGCTGTTCGGAGACGGAAACGGAGCAGGGTGTGCGGCCAAGTATTCCGCCGCATTGTAGGTCAAGAGAGCAGCTTCAGCGCGGGTATCAGATCTCCCGGATGGAATTGATTGTTCGCATCCAGCGTGGCGATCCCGAGCACGAGCGCAAGTTGAACCGTACCTTGATAAGAAACGGTGAGCTGGTCTCCGTCAATATTGATCATCGGCAAATCGCCATGTTTCTCCATCGCCAAAATCAGCTGATGGGTAAACTCCTCGCGCGTTATAGGCTTGTCCGGATTCACGTTGGCGTCAAGATCAAACCCGTTATTTTGAGCAATCGAGAACGCAGGGGCATACCAGGCATCATTCTTGACATGAACAAAATAATCGCTCGCGTTCACAGGAGCTTCGGACTTTAACCCCAGCAGGTTGACGATCAGCTGAACGCCTTGGCTAGTGGTCAATTGGTCGTCCGGCAGGAAGCTGTCTTTGGTTTGCAGGACAGAAATGCTGTCTTTGGCGACAAAATGATTTACATCTTTAAAGGACCCTGCGGCAGCAAAGCTTTCTCCGGCCTAGACAAGGGTTTTGGAAAAGGTTGCAGATTTAATTAAAAAGATTTTCCAAATGGAATAATTCGCGTCACGTGTTGGATTTCGTCGAGCTTCACCCAGACGGCCCCTTCTGTTGTGCGCAGATGTACTTTGTCGGGCGCTGAACCCCACTTCGGCAGTCCGGTCATCATTTGTCCGTCATGCAGTTGGATGACCACTTGATGGCCCAGCGTAACCGCCATCTTCAATTCGTGCATGAATGCTAACCTCACCTTTCCTGAAATTCGAGCCGATCTTCCGCACTACTAACCTTAACTTACCATATTTCCTAACTGAATAGTTTATCGGATAAAGGCGGCTTGAATTTTGGGTTGATATTGATTGAAATTCTGTATATAATCATAAATACGGAATTTTTGAACAAGCCGGGGTGGCGGAATTGGCAGACGCACAGGACTTAAAATCCTGCGGTAGGTGACTACCGTACCGGTTCGAGCCCGGTCCTCGGCATCACGCGTAAAATCGCGGTCACATCAACGTTAAATGAGCGTTGAGATCGCGCAGGTTCTGCGTAGCTATGTGATAGCGAAATCCTAGCGCACAGGACTCGATATAAAACGTCTCACCGTTATTAAGCGGAGGAGGCGTTTTTATTATGGCAAGATTACGTAAAATTGACGAAGGAAAAAGCAGACGCGGTAAATGGACGGACGCGCTCGAAGATTTTCTCGAACTAAAACGCGTGGAAGGATTAAGCGAACAAACACGGTCAGATTATAATCGGACGACGCGGCTGTTCTTTAAACGGTTTCCGGACGCATGGGAATCGGATGATAAGCTAAAGGACGCAGCGTATGCACATCTATCCGAGGATATAATGCCGGCGACGTTTAATAATCGCCTCGTCTATTTGAGGACGTTTTTTAAGTGGTGCGTAGAAACCGGGAAAATCGACTCAAATCCGCTTGCGAACATTAAAAAGCGCAAGGCGGAAAGTCGGATCGTTGCGATTGAGGCGGAGGTTTTACGCCGTTTATTAGACGCGCCCGATCAGTCGACGTTTGTAGGTCTTCGCGATTATGCTTTGATGATACTAACCCTGGATACCGGGATACGGCCGAAAGAGGCCCTTTCATTGTTGCCGTGCGATTTTAACGCGGCTGCACGCGAAATCTATGTTCCTGCCAAGATTGCGAAGACGCGCGTATCCCGTACGTTGCCAATTTCGCACGCGACGGTTAAAGCTATCAAGAAACTACTTTCGGCGCGATCGTTGGATTGGGGAGAAAATGTTCCGATATTCTGTACCTGGGAAGGAAAGCAATTAAATCGGCACACCTGGGGCGATCGAATGGAATTATACAGCGATATGATCGGCCGGAAGATTCGTCCGTACGATTTGCGACATGTATTTGCGTTAGAGTTCATCCGTAACGGGGCGAATGCTTTCGCGGTTCAGAAAGCGCTTGGTCATACAACGATGGAGGTAACGAAGGGATATATCGCGTTGGCTAATCATGATTTAAAGGCCGCCCACGAAAAGGCAAGCCCTTTGAACACGCTTTTAGATGAGAAGGTGAAGCGAAATATAAAGGTTAGGCGGAAGGGTGCACGCTAATGGCAACGGAAAATAAAGGCGGCATCGTCCGTGTATCCAAGCGCGACTCCTCATACGCGATTATTGATCCGTATTTCCTTTCGGACGAGCGCCTGTCATGGAAAGCGAAGGGGCTGCTCGGCTATTTACTTTCAAAACCATCTAACTGGCGCGTTTATGTATCAGACCTCGTCAAACGTTCAAAAGACGGAAAAGACGCGGTCTATTCGGCGTTGCGCGAACTTGAGGCCGCTGGATATATTGAGCGCCGTCAACTACGCGATCCCGAGACGCAACGGATTACCGGTTACGAGACAGTTGTATTCGAGCGTCCAGTTGAACGGATTGAGCCAGATAGTCCGGAGCCAGACGCGGCATCTCCATATACGGAAAATCCGGATGCGGAGAATCCGACCCAAGTAATTAATGATTTAAATAATACTGACTTAAAGAATGAGTGTATGAATGACGCGCGCGATCCCGACGGTATTATGTCTGCGCTCCACCGTCGCCTATCCGCCATCCCACTTAATGACACGCACGCCGTCGGCGATTTCTATTTCGCGGACATCTACGCGGCCCTTCTACGCCATTTTCCAGGCCGCCTCGATCCGGAGGTCATCGACCTGGCCGCGGAGCAATACGTCATGATGGCGGTGGATATGCGGACAGGCTTGCCGCGGATCGACGTAATGAATCCGGTCGGTCTGTTTGTTGACGCGTACAAGACGGCGCTGGCGCAATATAAGGCGCTCCGGTACAAGCGAAAACGGGCGGCGGTCCGTAATATACCGCCCTCATTCCGCCCATTTACCGCGAAATTAGCCGCTCTAATCGCGTCCGAGTATCAGCGGTAGGGCCGACGTTTATAAACGCTAATTTAACGTATTTCGCACGGTATACGGACACGGTATAATCGAAGTAAGGCGGTGATCCGGATGTTACCCAAGGAACTTGATTGCGTATTAACGCGGTCAGGACGAGAAGGTACGATAGTTTCAGTATATGGAGATCACGAGGCGTACGAGATCGAATATTACGAGGACGGCGAATGGATACTCGAAACAATTACGCTGGAAGATATCGTAGAGATCGTCTACGTCAATCCTGGCGGCGGCTGGTGCGGATGATAACGCGGTATTGCAGGTAACGGGCGTTATTGGCGCGGTCGGCGCGTGCGTGGTGTATATGCTGGCGGAAGGGATTTCTGACGCGGGTAATACGAGTGGAAACGAGGATATAACGGAATAAAACGAGTAAGTTGATACCCCTTGGCGGGTTCTTGCGTATTAATCTATGAAACATTAGGACTACGCCGAGGGGCTATTTTCTTTTTTATATTCCTGACCGCGGTGGAATTATAGTAAAATATAACCAATAAATATGAGGGGCTGAAATCGAGAGGCAATTCGATAGATAGTCAACCCGCAACCGTCGTGAAAAAGTGAAAGGGGCGTACTTATCGTCGGTTAATAGTAATCACACTTCTTACAATAATTAATAACTCGTCTACTGAAGACTTTATTGTCTACAATCTAATAGGGGTTTCTGGTGAAACAAGTGGTTCTTATGAAAAGAAATTTGTCAGTAACCTAGCTAGAGTAACATTGGGGTTGCTATATAGGTCATTTTACGCATAACTTATGAAAAAAATTATGGATAATATAAAAGAAGGCGGTATTAGCTTGAAAAATAAATTCGAAAACCTATTAAGTTCAATGGGAATAGTTGTTGTATTGGGTGTATCAATCATTTTTTTGAGCATAATAAGGATTAATTATGATACAGTGCCTCCGACTTTAATATTAGGAATTGCAATTGCATCCTTAGGATTTATTACTTTGGACTTTTTATCTATTATTTTTAATGTACATGTGTTTGTTAAGCAACTTATACAATTAATATCTATATCAGCAATTATATGCTTACCTTATTTTCCGTATTTTAATAATATAAAAGAAGAGAATTTAGCGAGGGGCGTGGATTCCTTATCATTAATTGTTTTTGGGATGACAGTAGGGATAATTGGTATAAAAGGACATTTTGAGGCCCTCGATGAAGTAAAAGAAAGACAGGCTTTCCTAAACGAACTTAAAAAGGACGTTATTGATTTGAAAGAAGAAATAGTTGTATTGAAACCAGAAGTAGAAAAGCTAAATTCTACGCACAGTGATGATTGTTAAGTAAATTTCGGTATAAAGATTGAAAGGTGCCGTCGAAATGGCGATGCCGAAACACTCAACCCGCTTTATGCGCCCATTAACGTCAAACGTGCAACTATATACTGCGCAGATGGAAAAAGCGACCATCAACGTATATGTCGCGGACGAGCGCGTAGGGAGCGGAATAATCGAAGAAATTACGGAAAACAGCGTAAAGATCGGGAATGAGCGTATCTTAGCACGGTATGTACGTTTAGATATGTGAGGTAAGGGGTTCTTAAACATGACATATAGTAAACAATGGATCGAGGTAATAAATCAAGTTAAGAACTTTTCATCAAGAAGGCCTGTAGTTTGGTTTAGAGGGCACGGAAAACACGAGTCTTTTAAATTAATATCAGGCCTATTTAGAGACAAATTTGATAGTATAGAGGATTATCTGGACTCTGAGATTCAAAAATATCAGGAATTCTTATATTTAGGCTACTCAGATCATAAAGTATCTGATTGGAATCTATTGTTTTTAATGCAACATCATGGAGTTAAAACTAGGTTACTAGATTGGACTGAATCATTTGTAACGGCTTTATTTTTTGCATATATAAACTGGAATCCGAATGAAGAGGATGCTTGTGTCTGGATGCTCGATCCAACTCGCTTGAATTATTTAACGTTTAAAAGGCCTATGGGATTGTATCTGCCTTTTGGTATAAATTATGAGGAATACCTTAACGGGGTTGCCGAATTTGAAGAATACTCGATAGCACTATTACCTGTGAGAAACAATAAAAGATTAATTGCCCAACAAGGAGTTTTTACGCTACAGGGAAATTCGCTGCTTCCTCTTGATGAGGAACACAATAAATTATTAATTGAGAATGAAGATTTAATAAAAATACTATTAAATAAGGAGTTATACGAGGATGTCCAAAGTTTTTTAAGACAATCTGGCGTTAACCATTATACCCTATTCCCTGATTTGGATGGTCTTGCTAAACTCGTTAATTCACCGTTTACAATAAGTTCAAATGGTCTTAGAATACCAACAGGGTTTAATTGATGTAGATTTCTACCAAGGACTCATGGCTTTCCATGTGAGTCCTTTTTTTAATTTTTGCATTTTAATGCCTAACACCGCCACCCGCGAGTTAGTACTCCTCGCGCCCAGGAGCTGTATTTCCGTTAATTTAATATTAATGGGCGGTGATTTACCTTTACACTGAATGGCGATTTTGATTCTTGAGTTGATTTACAAAAGCAGAAACATCTTCAAGTTCGGGGACATTTAATTTGTGTAATTTCTTTAGTAGTTTCTGAAGTAACTTGCAGCGTTTAAGTTCCTCCTTATCCTCTTTAATTAGATTTCTTTTTCCTTTGGAACTCGGAACTGATTTATAAAAATCATTAAAATCCTTTGAAAGCCCTCTTTCTTTACAAAAATGTTCGAATTCAGTAGTTTTGGCAATTAAGTCTTCCAGTATTACTATTCGTACTTCAATATTGCTTTCTTTTCGCGCCTGATTTCGTGTGTCGAAATAGTACGCTTCAAACTCATCAAAATCCTTTTTATATCTCACATAGCTATCAATCATATGCCCTCCGACTCCAACTATCACAATTATTTATACCCAAATAGTAACACAAATAGATGACTTTTTCGCAAAGCAGGGTATTTTTTGAGGAGGGGTCAAATGGCAATCGATGGTCGAGCGAATAGACCGGCTTGGCTTGCGGGCCCGGATTGCATCGCACCCTCCCTCAAAATTAAAAAGAAGCCATTGGAAATGTATATGCAGTGAATAACGCTGATTTATGCAGAGTTGGCGTAAATGGCGTAGTGGTGCGGGTTTGCGGCGTTGGTCGATCGCTTAGGATTATGAATCCTGTGTGGTCGCGGAATGAATACGGATGTATATCGTAATGAGTACGAATAAGATCGAAAGACAACCCCCATGGCACCCCCTCGCTGGCCGCCCGACAGGCCCCTGCACAATACGCGTAGCAAAAAAATCTCATATGGTAACGATTGGTAATTATACTTGTCTCACCGCGAAGATTGACGTATAATATTAACCGCACAGAAGCGGAAGAGTCACGAAACACATCACGTATAAATGAACGGTGAGATTCTCGAGTACCTAGCGTACAGGTATCGTATCACATCGCTTAAAAACGCAGATATAGCGCGGTATATTCCGAAATCGGACTTAAAATCCTGCGGTAGGTGACTACCGTACCGGTTCGAGCCCGGTCCTCGGCATCTAATTAAGGTAGAGTGCATTCGATTGACGAATGCGCTCTATTTTTTATAGGACAAATGGATTATTTTGATGAAAAACGTTACGAAATATCTACTAAATGTCGATATAAAATGGGAGAGGACTGGAAAAAGGTTCCGGTACATTAGCAATGAGAACAAAGGAGAGGAATCAATGATTGCTAACAGGAAGATGACGTATTGGATGCTCGTCTTGACGCTCCTCCTTTCGGTGCTTGCTCCAACGGGCGCATTTGCAGCAACCGGGGACATCAAGGAGATTAATATTGATGGAGCAGGTACGACCGTTGAACTCGGCGTTGGTAAAACCAAGCAGCTTAAAGTAACTGCTGGCTTGGAAGGAGGCGGCACCAAGGATGTGACCTCTACCGTAACTTGGACGTCCGGAGATGATACCGTAGCCAAGGTTAGTGCCGGCGGTTTAGTCACTGCGCTGAAGAGCGGTACTGCGATCATCACGGCGGAATATAAAAACCCAACTACCGAAGTCGGGTCGGTTTCGTCCATTACGATTAAAGTTACAGACACCTACACCGCATTAACATTGGACTACAAATTAGACGGAAAATATAGTCTGGACACTCCTGAATCCGATCTGACTGTTACCGCCAAGGCGAAGGTGGACAACGAGTCCATTGAACCTAAGGATGTCACGGAAGAGGCGGATTGGACTTCCTCCAATGCGAGTGTACTGACCATTGAGAAGGGGGAAATTACGTTAACCGGTACAGGGGAAGCGACGATTACGGCTAAATATGCCGGCCTGACGGCTTCTTTCAAAGCGAAGGTGACGTCGCCGTACTCCGGCTTGAAATTATACAAGACGGTTGGAACGACCGACACGGAGATTAAGGAAAAAGAAGACCTTGAGCTGATCATGGCCGATAAGGAAGTGGAGCTTAAGGTTAAAACGGTGCTGAAGAGCAACCCGGATACGACAAACGACGTTACGGAAAAAGCGACCTGGAGTTCTTCGGATACCAGTGTAGCTACGGTAGAAGACGGAACGGTTAAGATCGTATCGACGGGGAAAGCGACGATTACGGCAACCTATTACGGCGAGCAAGCCAAAGTCGACATTTATGTACGAGCTCCGTATGAAGCGATCCTGCTCACCCCGTCCGGCGATCAGACGCTGTTTATCGGGGAAACGCTGGCAGTGAATGCCGGGGTGAGAGTGAAGGCGAACGAAACTCAAGACGTCAGCAATAATGCGGAATGGACTTCTTCCAATAAATTAGTTGCTACTGTAAGTGACACCGGTGTTGTTACGGCCAAAGCGGCGGGATCAACTACGATTAAAGCCAGCTATCAAGGCGTGAGCAAGAGCTTCAAAGTCACGGTACTTCCTACGGTGACCGAGCTCAAAGTCGAGAAAGAGCAACTGGATGTCTATGTTGGAGGATCGGCGAGCTTGCCGAAGGTGACCGGTGCGAAGCTGGACGGAGAATCCATCGATCTCAGCGATGCCATCACTTGGACTTCGAGCCAAGAGGATATCGCTGTAGTAGAGGATGGAAAGATCATAACGAAGGATCTGGATGACTCGGTAGTTTCTGCTGAAGTTACGTTGACCGGGAAAATCACGGAAGCCGGAACAGGACTGACTCCGAACGCGGACTTCCCAATTCGCGGAACCGAAGTGAAGGTTAAAGTTAATGTAAAGGAAAAGGTTCTGACTCTGCTTGCCACGCAAACTTCAATGGACCTCGTCATCGGCGAGGAAAATGCGCTGCCGGAAATCACGGTGGTCTATGAGAACGGCGTGGAGCAAACGAACCCGGCCGGCGTGGAATGGACCGTTACCGGCTCCAATGCAGTGCTGAAGTCGACAGCGGATGGGAAGAAGCTGAAAGGTCTCAGCAAAGGCTCGGCCACGCTGAAAGGAACTTTCGAGAATAAGACCATCAATGTATCGGTCTCCATTGAACCGAAAATCACCAAGATTGTTGTAGAGCCGCAAACGATCGATCTTAACATCAAGAAATCGAAATCGATCAAGGTGACGGGGTATTATGCAGACGGCAAGAAAGTCACCCTGTCCTCCAAAATGGGCTGGGTCTCCTCCGATGTGAACGTCGCTACGGTGTCGTCCTCTTCGGTGAAGGCTGTCGCTGAGGGGACCGCGACGATCACTGGTTCTTACCAAGGCAATGTCGTTACCGTGAAAGTGAACGTGGTTCCGAAGCTGGTGAAGCTGGAGGTTAGCGAGAAGAAGCTGCAGCTGGCTCCTGGTGCGGCCAAAACCCTCGTTCTTACGGCAACCTACGATAACGGCAAAGTCGCCACGGTAACGGGCAGCGCGAAATGGACCACCTCCAAGGCGAACGTTGCTAAAGTGTCGGCTGGTCAGATTCAGGCGATCGCCAAGGGCTCCGCTTCCATCAAAGCCGAGTATGGCGGCAAGAAGGTATCTATCAGCGTTTCGGTGAAATAAGATAGAACATGATTGACTAGAGTCTGCCTTTGAGAAGGCAGGCTCCTTTTTT
>NZ_JALXVO010000018.1:0-82461 GCF_025151705.1 Paenibacillus sp. p3-SID1389
CCGCCGCACGCCTGGCGGCTGCGGCGGAGCGGCTGGCTCCCCACCCGGCCTTCGGCACCGGGGTGCGGGAGCTGACCCGGCGCGCCGCCGAGCTGCGCGACGGCGTCTTCACCGTGGCGCTGTTCGGAGCGTTCAGCGCCGGAAAATCGTCCTTCGCCAGCGCTTTGCTCGGCGAAGCGGTGTTGCCCGTCTCGCCGCATCCGACCACCGCGGCGATCATCCGCGTGATGGCGCCGGCAGAAGGTCAGCGCCATAACACGGCCGCCGTCAAATTCAAGAGCGCCGAGGCGATCCGCGAAGACTTGGCCTACTCCTTCCAAGCCCTCGGCTTAGGGGAATGGAAGGAGACGGCCTGGATGGAGGCGGTACGGCGCTTGAAGCCCGAAGACATTCCGGCGGCCGGCCGAGCGCACTACAGCTTCTTGCAAGCTGCAGCTGCTGGATGGGCAGAATCCGCTGATCGGCTTGGGCAGGTGGAGGTCGTGGAAGCGGAGCAGTTCCGCAGCTATGCGGCAGACGAAGCGAAAGCCTGCTTCGTAGCGGAAATCGATTTTTATTACCGCTGTCCGTTAACTGAACAAGGCATCGTGCTGGTGGATACCCCGGGGGCCGATTCGATCCATGCCCGCCATACCGGAGTCACGTTCCAATATATGAAGGATTCCGATGCGATCATCTTCGTGACGTATTACAATCACGCGTTCTCGCGTGCCGATAAACAGTTGCTGAGCCAGCTGGGACGGATGAAGGGCAGCTTCGCCCTCGACAAAATGTTCTTTGTCGTCAACGCCGCCGATCTCGCGTCTTCGGAGGAAGAGCTGACGGCTGTCGTGGAGCATGTACGGGATGGTCTTCGTACCGCCGGCATCCAGCAGCCCAACGTATATGCCGTATCCAGTATGCGGGCAATGGCTGCAAGGCGGGATAATACGGCGGATGACCCAGGCTTCTCCCTTTTCCGGCAACGCTTTTCGACTTTCCTGGAACAGGATCTCGGGAATCTGGCGGTTTCGTCCGCAGTAGAAATGATGAAGCAGATGCAAGAACGTTTGTCCAAATGGACGGAAGCCGCTGGACAAAGCGCGGAAAACGCGGAGCAACAGCTCGCCGCCTTGCGCGGACGCCGGGATCGGTTCGAGCAGGCGGTTGCCGAGTTTCTTCAGGTCGATATCGGCAGGGAATGGAGCCAGGAGAACGCCGAGCTGCTGTTCCACGTTGTGCAGCGGGTACGGCTGCAGGCGCTGGAGCTGTTCACGGAATTTTTCCATCCCTCCTTGCTGCAGGAGCATAACGGTCCGTTGAAACGGAATTTTACCGTCGCGCTGCGCGGATGGCTGGATCAAGTTTCGGGCGAGTTGGAGCGCGAGCTGCTTGCCACCACGCTGCGTTTGGAGCGCAAAGCGGAGGCGCTGCTTCGCCGGGAAGCCGAAGGCTGGTGCCGCCGGCATGAGGCGGCATTGGATATGCCGCTCAGCTATTCGAACGCGGAAACGAGCTGGGATACACCGGCGATTCCTGAAGGCTTGCTGGGCAGCGGATCGTTGGCGCCAGAGACCTATTGGCCGTATTTCAAAAATCCAAAGGCGTTTTTTGAAGGCGGCGGTCGTTTGCAGCTGCGGGCGAAGCTCGAGGAGCCGCTGCTCGCCAAGCTGAAGGCGATCGTTGGCGAAATGGAAGCCTTTTTCCGGGAACATTATGAGCACGAAATCGCGCTGCGGAAGGAGCAAACGGCTGAAACGTTCCGCGGTTTGTGGGCGGAATGGGAGCAGAGCATCCAAGGCTCCAAAGTCTCTCCGGAGGAGCTGGCGCGTTGGAAAAGCATCCTTGCTCAAATCGGGCGGGATGTGGAGGAAATGGAAGCTTTTTATGATAAATAGGCGGGTTTCACCCGTGATAGAAGCCTAATATCCGTATTTACCGGATATTAGGCTTTTCTACGCTTTGCCGCGGGAAAATCATGATGATAAACTGCAAGGGACTAAGACCATGAAAGCGCATGCTTTCAGGCGATGACAGGTTTCGCGGCGTTCAGACGACTCTCCCTGATCTTGCTGCTAAGACGTCCGGAACCGTTTGGTTATGACGGGGTATCTGAAGTATAGTTCCACAAACGGGTGTAGGAGGAGAGACATGGAGGTTCTTAGGCAACTTCGGGTTTATTACCAGGCAAAGTTGAATTACTTGGTGTTGTCGATTTTATGCTTGGCAGCTGCGACTGGGCTTGGCTTAGTCTACCCGATGCTGCTTCGCAAGCTGATCGACGATGTAATTCGGCCGGGGAATTATGGAGAAGTCGTATGGATTGCCGCGACGGCGGTTTCGGTTGTGGCTGTGAAGGCGCTTTTGCAGTTCCTGCACGGTTTTTTTGGCGGAAGGCTGGGGAACTACCTGGCGTACCGGCTACGTAACGCATGTTACGAGAAACTGCAGTTTTTATCGTTCCGCTATTATGACACGGCGAAAACTGGGGATTTAATGTCGCGGTTGACCGGGGATTTGGAAGCCATCCGCAACTTCGTGGGGTTTGGTTTTGCCCAACTGCTGAATCTGATCCTGATGGTTACGTTTGGGGCAGCGGTCATGCTGTCCATCCATTGGCAGCTTACCTTAATCACGATGATAACCATCCCTTTCCTGGCCGGTGTCGCCCTCAAATTTGAGTCAAAAATTCATCCAGCGTTCCAGGAAATGCGTTTGGCGCTGAGTTCCTTAACGACCGCGGTGCAGGAGAACGTGACGGGCGTGCGTACCGTCAAATCGTTCGCCCGGGAGCCGCACGAAGTCGAGAAGTTCTCGCTTCGGAATGAGCGCTATAAAGATAATCAGATCTTCGCGGCCACGCTGTGGAGCCGGTTCTTTCCGGTTATGGAGCTGCTGGCTTCGATCAGCGTTGCGGTGCTGCTGTCCGTTGGCGGGACTTTGGTGATCAAAGGGTCGATGTCGCTCGGTGATCTGGTCGCGTTCTTCAGTTTAATCTGGTTTATCATTGGTCCGATGTGGGGCTTAGGCTTTCATATCAATAACTATACGCAATCCAAAGCGTCCGGGGAACGGGTGCTGGAAATTCTAAATCAACCGATCGATGTGAAGGACAAAGAACAAGCGATAGAGCTTGATCCGGATCAGGTTCGCGGAGATGTCCGGTTCGATCGAGTGACGTTTGCTTACGGGAACAAAATGCCGGCGGTGGTGGACATCGATTTCCATGCTCCGCCCGGCTCCGTCATTGGTTTTCTTGGCGGCACCGGCTCCGGCAAATCAACGATTATCCAGCTGCTAATGCGTGCTTACGACGTGAATAAAGGCCGCATTCTGCTGGACGGCCAAGACATTCGGGAGCTCAGCGTGCGCAGCTTGCGCAGCCAAATTGCTACGGTGTTTCAGGAGACGTTCCTGTTCTCGTCATCTATTAAGAACAATATTGCTTACGGCATGACCAACGTAACGATGGAGGAAATCATTCGTGCCGCCCAACTAGCCAAAGCGCATGATTTTATCATGGAGCTGCCGGACGGTTACGATACCGTCGTAGGTGAACGGGGACTCGGATTGTCCGGGGGTCAGAAGCAGCGGATCGCCATCGCCCGCGCCTTGCTCAAGAATCCAAAAATCCTGATCTTGGACGATGCCACCAGCGCGGTGGATATGGAGACCGAGCAGGAGATCCAATCCGGGTTCCAGGAAGTGATGCGAGGACGGACAACGTTTATTATTGCCCATCGGATCTCTTCGCTGCGGCATGCCGATGAGATCCTCGTCTTAAACGAAGGCCGGGTAGTACAACGCGGGAAACATGAGGAATTGATTGAAATCCCGGGTCCGTACCAAGATGTGTACCGTATCCAATATGCAGACCATTTGGCTGGAGCCCTTGGGCATGAAGGGGAGGGAGATGCGTGAATACCTATACCGCGACCAGGTCGAAACCCAAGTCCGGCAAGGATACCGGCCTTGGCAAAATCGAAGAGCGGTTTGTGTACCAGGACGATGAGCTGATTGACAAAGCCTTTGACTGGCAGCAATTCCGCCGGCTCTTTGCTTATATGAAGCCGTATGCCAAGCAGATGCTGCCTTTGATCATCCTGATGACGGTGCTTGGTACTGTGACGAAGCTGGCCGTACCTTACTTGACGAGTCTGGCCATCGACCGCGCGATCGCACCGGCGAACGGTCAGACCAACTTATCGCTGCTGTACGGCATCACCGCCTCCGTCCTTGTCCTGTACCTCATCCAATGGGCTTCCGGCGTCTACCGGATCAAGTTCACGAATATCATCGGGCAGAGGGTCATCTATGATTTGCGCGCCGATTTGTTTAAGCATATTCAGAAGCTCTCGTTTAACTTTTTTGACAAACGTCCGGCCGGCTCGGTGCTGGTACGGGTCACCAATGACGTCAATTCCCTGCAGGATCTGTTCACCAACGGGGTCGTCAACCTGATGATCGATTGCGTGCAGCTGGCCGGGATCGTCGTGATTTTGCTGTTGATCAACTGGAAGCTCGGGCTGGCGGTGATGGTCACCGTCCCGATCATGTTCCTGATCTCCACCAAACTGCGGCAAAAAATCCGGATGGCCTGGCAGGAAGTCCGCATGAAGAACTCGCGGATTAACTCCCATTTGAACGAGTCGATTCAGGGGATTCGCGTAACTCAGGCTTACACACAAGAGCGGGAGAATATGCGGTACTTCGATTCGATGAACCTGAGCAACAAGAAATCGTGGGATAAAGCGTCAGCGATGAACCAGGCGTTTGGCCCCTTAATCGAAATCACCGGGGGGATCGGCACGTTTGTCTTGTTTGTACTAGGCGTCTACCTGATTCAGTCCGGTGAACTGACGATTGGTCTGTTGGTGGCGTTCAGCAACTATGTGGGTAATTTCTGGGACCCGATCAACCGCCTGGGACAAATGTACAACCAACTCCTGGTGGCGATGGCCTCCTCTGAACGGATCTTCGAATTTATCGATGAGGAGCCGAATATCGCCGATAAGCCGGGAGCCAAGCCGCTGCCGGTGATTACGGGCGAGATCCGCTTTAACCACGTCGTCTTTGAATATGAACAAGGACGCCCTGCCTTAAAAGGCATTGACCTGGAGGTACAACCCGGCCAGTCGATCGCCCTCGTTGGCCACACCGGCTCAGGGAAAAGCACGATCATCAACCTGCTCAGCCGGTTTTACGATCCTAGCGGCGGATCGGTTGTCATCGATGGTCATGACATCCGCGACGTGACGGTCCAAAGCCTCCGCAGTCAAATTGGCGTAGTGCTCCAGGATACGTTTATTTTCTCGGGAACGATTCGGGAGAATATTCGTTTTGGCCGATTGGAGGCCACCGACGAGGAAGTGGAAGCAGCGGCTAAGGCAGTGAATGCCCACGATTTTATCGTGAAACTGCCAAACGGTTACGATACCGAGGTGGAGGAACGAGGCAATGTGCTGTCCATGGGTCAACGCCAACTGCTATCTTTTGCCCGGGCGTTGCTGGCTAATCCGCGGATTCTGATCCTTGACGAGGCAACGGCCAGCATCGATACGGAAACGGAGCTCAAGATCCAGGAAGCGCTGAAGGTGCTGCTCAAAGGGAGAACGTCGTTTATCGTAGCTCACCGGCTCTCCACCATCCGAAGTGCTGACAAAATCGTCGTGCTGGATCATGGTGAGATTAGAGAATCGGGCACTCACCGGGAATTGATGGAACGAAAGGGAATCTATTACGGCTTGGTCCAAGCACAATTTCGGTATTTGTAACTTTTTATCGAAAAATATTTAGATATTTAATTAGAACTATTGCAATCTTGCCCGTAAAGCCGGAAAATAGAATAGGATACTAAAACGGCAAATTTATTAAAGGTGGTTTGGTCCAATTGAGTAGTGAGGCGTTAGCTCCGGCTTTGGTCATTCGCAAGGCTTGTTGCGACGATGTTCAACACATGCTTCCTTTAATGCGTCAACTGCGTTATCCGATGACGGCCAGTGTATTAAAGGAACGTTTAGAGATGTTGGAAGGCCAGCTGTTGCTAGGCAACCTGGTTGCGGAACTAGACGGCGTGATCGTTGGGACAGCTTTTCTTAAGCAGCTTCAGACGCATGACATGAGTAGACCGGTAACCCGGATTACGGCATTGGTCGTTGACGAGAAACACCGCGGCACAGGGATCGGAAGACGGTTGATCGAAGCGGCGGAGATGTGGGCCCGTGAACGGGGCAGCACAGATCTGGTATTATCTACAGCCCGCGAGAACCATCTGTCCGCTAAAGCGTTCTATGAACATTGCGGCTTCAGATGCACCGGCTACCGAATGAATAAGCCGTTGAACTAAGCTGAGAAATTAAATCAAACTGCGTTGTACGCGATATAGCTCCGCCCTTTTGAAGGGCGGGGCTTTTTTGTGTTTTGCAGGGAAGGCGGGAGACATCTGTGTAAATTTATTTTACTTTCTTGGCTGGAGAACAAGTTGGAAACTGTAGTTTTACGTAGTCGAGGGAGTAAGGTGATTTCAGATGTCACTAATACTAACATAAGTAACGGAATAATAAGTGATTTATGTTAGATAAAGTGACTTATACATGACGTAAACGGGGCGAAGCCCTAGAACAAGATTGATCTGAGGAGGATGTGTATGAAGGGGAAAAAAAGAATTGCCTGGCTGGTTAGCGCTTGTTTAATGATCGGGTTGCTCTCGGCGTGTAATTCGTCCGGCAACGCGGCAAAACCGGCAGCTGGAAATACCAGCGCTGCTGGAGGGGGACTTACGGTCATTAAGATCGCCTCGCAATCCCCGTTATCCGGGGGCTCGGCCATTCAAGGGGAATCGATTAAGCTTGGGGGGCAGATGGCGCTGGAGGAGCGTCAGGCTGAGTTTAAGGACCTGGGATTTGATCTGCAGTTCGTTCCTTACGATGACCAAGGCGATTCGAAGAAAGGCGTCGCCAACGCCGAATTGATCGGCGCGGATCAAGCGGTATTGGCGGTGCTTGGGCATTTGAACTCCGGGGTATCGATTCCGAGCTCGGTCGTCTATGAGAAATATAGTATTCCGATGGTGTCCCCGGCCAGTACGGCAACGGACTTTACCGACCGGAAGCTGAAGATCGCCAACCGCATTGTCGCTCGCGACGACTTCCAGGGACCAGCGGGTGCCGAATATGCCGTGAAGACGGTGGGTGCGAAAAATATTTTTGTGATCCAAGATAAAACGGCTTATGGCCAAGGATTGGCCGATGCCTTCCGCAGCTCGGCTGAAGAGCTGGGGGCGACGATCGCCGGATACGAAGGGATCACGGTGGGTGAGAAGGACTTTAACGGCGTGCTGAACCAGGTGCTCAGCAAGAAGCCGGACTTCATCTTCTTCGGCGGGATGTATGCCGAGGCCGGATTGATTGTTAAACAGGCCCGGGAGAAGGGGATTACGGTGCCGATCATGGGCGGGGATGCGCTCGATTCCTCGGGGATGGTGGACATCGCCGGTGACAAGCTGACGGAAGTCGCGTACAGCTCCGTGTCTACAGACGTTACGAAATCCAACAAGGACTGGGCAGACAAATATCAAGCGAAGTTTGGCAAATCCGTGGAGAACTACTCCGCTTATGCCTATGATTCGATGAATATCATTTTGAATGCTGTGAAAAAAGCGATCGAAGACAACGGCGGCAAACTGCCAACCCGTGAACAGGTCCGTGATGCGGTCCGGGCGACAACCGATTTCGAAGGCATCGCCACGAAAGTCAGCTTTGACGACAAAGGCGATAACGAATATGCCAAGGTCTTCATTTATAAATTCGATTCACCAACTTATCCTGGCACGATGGTATCCGAAATCGAACAGCCGAAGTAATCGACGAACGGCAATAACGCAGAAGGGGTAAGGACAAATGGATATGATCCTGCAAACACTCCCCCAGGTTTTGGTGGACGGATTAACGTTAGGTGCAGTCTACGCGGTGGTGGCCATCGGCTATACGATGGTCTACGGCATACTCGAATTTATTAATTTCGCGCATGGGGAAATCTTTATGACCGGCGCGTTTGTGGGCACCGCAGTCTTGCTGACGATGAACTCGGCCGGTTGGCTCAGCGGGCTGCCCGCCGCACTTGCTTATTTTCTGATCCTGGCGATGGCGATGCTGTCAACCGGGTTGCTGGGGATCGGTATCGAGCGGGTGGCTTATCGCCCGCTCCGCCGGGCTCCCAAGCTCATCTCATTGATTTCAGCGATCGGGGTATCCTTTCTGCTGCAGGACATCGTCCGATTTATCGCGGATCTCCGTACCGGAAATTTTATCGTTACCGGCATTTCACTTTACGGGGGAAATCTGAAGCTAGGCGCATCCTCCTTATGGAGCGGGTTTGACGACGCCTTTCTAAAGTCGAATACGATCATTGTTGTGGCGGTGGCCGTCGTTCTGATGGCGGGGCTTGATTTTTTCGTAAACCGTACCAAGTGGGGAACCGCCATGCGGGCGGTAGCCCAGGACCGGGAGACGGCGTCGCTGATGTCCATTAATGTCAATAAGGTGATTGCGCTGACTTTCTTTATCGGATCGGCGCTTGGCGGCGGGACCGGCGTTCTGTTCGCCCAGCAGTATGGCACCATCGATCCATATATCGGGTTTATCCTGGGGATGAAGGCCTTCACCGCAGCGGTACTTGGCGGCATTGGCAATATCCGGGGTGCCATGTTTGGCGGATTGTTCATTGGCGTACTGGAAATGTTCTCGTCCGCGAACCTGTCCGTCATCACAGGCGGCGCGCTGGGCGGGGAGTATAAAGACGTCGTCGCGTTTCTGATCCTGATCGCGGTGCTCATTTTCAAGCCGGAAGGGTTATTCGGCAAAGCCGTGAAAGAGAAAGTGTAGGTGATCTGCCATGAATCAACTGAAGCTCTGGCTGGGCCAAAGCCAACTTGCCCAAGCTTTGTTATTTACAATGTTTGTCATTGTTACGGCGGCAAGCGTATATTTTTCGAATAAATCGGTAATCGCCTTTCTCCTCTTACTTGGCTCCTTGCTGCTGCTGTATTTGACGACCTTCCGAACCTCGATCAAATGGGCGGTTGGCGCGGCGCTGCTGCTGGTGGTCATTCCGTTTGCTACTTCCGGCGGCCCGGCCCATCAGTCGTATATGGAGGTGGCTACGCAGTGCGGCATTTACATCGCGATGGCGTTAGGGCTGAACATCGTCGTCGGATTCGCCGGACTGCTCGACCTTGGCTTTGTTGCGTTCTTCGCGGTTGGAGCTTATACGTACGCCATTTTTGCCACGCCGCAGGCCAACGAGTTTATCTCCGGCCAGCTGTTTCCGCTGCCTGGAGGCGCGTTCTGGATCTTCATCGTGCTTGGCGGCTTTATGGCTGCGTTGTTTGGGCTGCTGCTTGGTTTGCCGGTACTGCGGGTCAAGGGCGACTATCTGGCGATCGTTACGCTGGGGTTCGGGGAAATTATCCGGATTATTTTTAACAACTTGGATAAACCGGTGAATATTACGAACGGGGCGATGGGGTTGGCCTCGATTCAGCCGCCGAGCTTGTTTGGTCTAGCCTTTACGTTTCCGAACCAGTTTTACTTTATCGTCCTTTTTATATTGGCGATCGTCATTTTCGGCGTGAAACGGTTGGAGCATTCCCGGCTGGGACGGGCTTGGAAGGCGATTCGGGAGAACGAGATCGCCGCACAATCGATGGGCATTCCGCTCATCCGCACCAAACTGACTGCTTTTGCGATTGGCGCTTCCTTTTCCGGCATGATGGGAGTGGTGTTTGCGGCGAAGCAAACGTTTATCGATCCGACGAGCTTTACGCTGCTTGAATCGATTACGATTCTGGTGATGGTGCTGCTGGGCGGCATGGGCAGCGTGCCTGGCGTCATACTCGGCGCGGCATTGGTTACAATTCTGAATTTACAGGTGCTGACGGAGCTCACCAACTGGTTAAACCAGTTGACACTGCAGGGAGTCATCCAACTTCCCAGCTCGATTTCGCCTTCCAAGATGCAACGCCTGATCTTTGGTGTGATCCTGTTGCTCGTTGCCATCTTCAGGCCGAACGGCTTGATCGCCGCCAAGAACAAGAAAGTAGATGCCGCGAAGCTTAAGGCTCATCGTTCCGGCAATTCGTTAGCCACATTACCGCCCGCCAATCAACAAAGCGGAGGTGTAAGCCAATGACGACGATTCTGAAGGTAAGCAAGCTGGTGAAGCGCTTTGGTGGACTGACGGCGGTTGGAGGCGTTGACTTCGCGTTTCCTCGCGGCAAAATATCCGCTGTTATCGGTCCAAACGGCGCCGGGAAAACGACTTTTTTTAACATGATCACAGGCATTTATACCCCGGACGAGGGCACGATCGAGTTGGACGGTGCATCGATCGTTGGCGTTAAGCCCCATCAAATCGTCAGTTTAGGTATCGCCCGGACGTTTCAAAATATCCGGTTGTTTGGCAGTATGACCGTGCTGGAAAACGTGATGGTGGGGATGCATACCCATCTGAAGACAGGCATTTTCGGGACACTGCTCTCACTGCCCCGAGCCAGACACGAGGAGGAACAGGTGCATCAAGAGGCGTACCGCTTGCTGGAGTTCGTCGGGCTGCAAGAGCTTTTGAACGAACAGGCGGCGAGTCTGCCATACGGTGCACAGCGGCGGCTTGAAATTGCCCGGGCGTTAGCGGCGAGGCCGAAGGTGCTGCTCCTGGACGAACCGGCTGCCGGGATGAATCCGCGCGAGACAACAGAGCTGATCAGCTTGATCCGACGCATCCAGGAGGAAACGGGGATGACGATTATTCTGATCGAGCATGACATGAAGCTGGTGATGGAGTTGTCCGAGCATATCCTGGTGCTTGATTACGGAACGAAAATTGCGGAAGGTGGGCCGGATCATATTCGCTCCCACCCTAAAGTGATTGAAGCTTATTTGGGCAAAAGCGCGGTTCAAGGCAGCGGCGAAACCGTCCGATTCGAGGTGATATCATGAGCTTGCTGGAGCTGAAAGAGGTTCACGCCTATTATGGAGCGATCGAAGCTTTAAAAGGCATATCCTTAACCGTAGAGGAAGGGGAGATCGTTTCGTTGATCGGCTCCAACGGAGCCGGTAAGTCCACGACGCTCAAGGCGATTTGCGGCCAGGTGAACACGACCGGCACCATCCGCTTTAACGGTACGGAGATGTCCAACTTACCCCCGCATCAAGCGGCGTTGGCGGGGATCGCACATGTGCCGGAAGGACGGCGGATCTTCCCGCGGTTGACGGTGAAGGAGAATCTGGAGATGGGCGCTTTTTCCGTGAGGGACAAGAAGGTGATCAAGCAGCGGATGGAGCGGGTGTTCGACCATTTCCCGCGCCTTAGGGAACGGATGGCGCAAACGGGCGGGACGATGAGCGGCGGGGAGCAGCAAATGCTGGCCATCGGCCGGGCCATGATGATGCAGCCAAAAATTCTGTTGTTGGACGAACCGTCGATGGGGCTTGCTCCGATTATCGTCGAGCAAATTTTCGAGATGATCCAGCAGTTAAACCGCGAGGGGATGACGGTGCTGCTCGTCGAGCAAAACGCTTTTCAAGCGCTGCAAATCGCGCACCGCGGCTATGTGATGCAAACCGGAGAAATCCTGATGGAGGACGAAGCCGATTTGTTGCTCTCCAATGAGCAGGTGAAGGAAGCTTATTTGGCTTAGCCCTGCTGCAGGTCGATCCCTATCGTTGTCCGGACACTTTTTGCACGATTATCCCATTGGATCAGGAGAATGTAAAACTGATTAGATAGAATAAGAGAGCGAAGAAACAGAGAGTACAGTCCCTCCTTATCAAAAGGGATAATCCTGCAAAGGAGCACGGAGAGTAAGTACCTTATGGCTAACGAAAAAATCCTTCCGAATTCAGATTAAACCACGTAGCCTAAACTACGTGGTTTTTGTTTTGCCGAATATTAATTTGCCGCATAATACCGGCTTTGCTCGTATGCTGCTGCCGTGCGGCGCGAATAGCAGTACCGCTCGCGGTACGTATCGAGGCGCCCGCGGAACTCGAGCTGGAGGTGCGGACAGCCGCAAAGATCGGACGGCGTTGTTAATCCCGCGGATTTCTCCAGAAGGTTGACGCCGGCTTCTTGGAATACCCGGCTGACGAACTGAGAACAGAAGAAAGAATTTTTTCCGTCAAGCTCCATATTTAAGATGATCCCTAAGAGTCCCAAGAAATTATAGGTGTAAAGCTCGTCGTTATCCTCGAAGGTTTTCACAAAATTTCGCATGCGCATGTAATTCTCCGCGCTAACCTTGCAGCTGTATACAGCGCAGGTTGCTTTCTCGAATACTCCGGAATGAATGTCCTCTCTGACGAAGCCGCCAAAGATAGGGATGAAAGGGTGTTTGCGCCCGAAGCTGTAAACCTCACGCAGTTCGGGATCAAATGCGATCGAGGCATGATTGTAAGGCGCTCTTGTATATAGGCCGATCATTTTGGCCACAAGTGTTGTCGGATTGCTTAGCAGGACATAAATTTTCTTCTCATTGTTCATCATTTCGACCACCATTTACTGTTGATGATAGTTCCATTGAATATTAACATGGTACTTGGATTATGGGAATCCCAAAACGGACCGAAGGCGGAAAACAAACTAGACTAAGGTCTTGGTTCCTTCTAGCCGCTCCGTGTGATCCGTAATTTACTTTTGCGGACCGATACGTTAAAATCGGGGGGAAATCAGGGCATGGAAGAGGATGGTCCATCGATGTATAAATTGATCTTAGCCGATGATGAAGAAGATGTGCGGGAAGGCCTATTAGGCCTAATCGATTGGGAAGGTCTCGGTTACGTCGTCCTAGAGACGGCGGAGAACGGCAAGGAAGCGGTTGAGCTCGTGGAGAAGCATGCGCCGGACGTTGTGGTGACGGATATTCAAATGCCGTTTATGAACGGATTGCAGCTCTCCGAGTGGATCCGTGAACGGTATCCGGCAACGAAGATCATCATATTAACCGGATACGAGGAATTTGAATATGCACAGAAGGCCATCCGACTGGGAATCGATGAATATGTTTTGAAACCGTTTTCGGCAGGAGAATTGGCCGAAATTTTACGTAAGGTGAAGCTGCAGCTCGACGAGGAAGTGGCTGCGAAGGAAAATGTGCAGCTGCTGACCGAGCACTACCGTAAAAATCTGCCGATCCTGCAAAGTCTATTTTTGTCTTCACTCGTATCCCGGCGGCTGCAAGAAGCGGAAATTCGTGAGAAATGTGAGCATTATGATCTAGACCTCAGCGGGGATCGATACATGGTTTCTGCGATCCGCATCGATTCCGCGCCAGCTTGGCGGGGATCAGACGGAAGCCACGAACCCGGTAACGGTACAGCGTTGTCTCTGAAAGATACGAATGACACCCAACTGCAGCTTTTTGCTGTCTTTAACATTGCGGAGGAAATCGTCCGGCTCCATCCGAAAGGCAGGGCATTCATCCATCATGACGAGGTGGTGGTGCTCAGCGTAGGGGAACCCGGTGCGGACAAACCGCTTGCGGATCAAACGCTGCAATTATTGGAAGAAATCCGTTTTAGCGTGGAGCGCTTCCTCAAGCTGACGGTGACGATTGGCGCCGGTTCTGAGGTGGGGCAATTAAGCGAGCTTGCCGGCTCCTATGAAGAGGCGGTGAAGGCACTCGATTACCGCGTCATTCTCGGGGGAAACAAAGTGATTTGGATTGAGGACGTGGAATCGCGGCAAACGGACCCGTTGTCGTTGGATGAGATGAAGGAGAAAGAGCTGGTCCGTTGCTTGAAGGTTGGCAGTGACCAGGAGCTGGTTAATCTTCTGGAGGAACTGTTCAAGGCATTAACGGACAGCAAAGCATCGTATCAAGACTTCCAAGTGTATTTGCTGGAGTTGTTGACCGCAGTGATCAAGGTCGCCAAGGACATCCGTGTTGACCTCGACAAATTGTTTGGAGATGGGGCTGGATTTCTCGGACAGTTCGTCAAATTTTCGCATGCCGATGAAGCAAAAGCCTGGTTCCTGGATATATGCATGAAGCTGAAGCAATCCATCGCCACGGACAGGCAGTCCAGCTACAACAAGCTGGTGGACGAGGCGAAGGAATATATTTTGGCGCATTACGGTGACCATGATATTTCCATCGCTAAGGTATGTCAGCATCTCCATATCAGTACCGGGTATTTCAGTAACATTTTCAAGAAAGAAACGAAGACGACCTTTGTCAATTACCTGATGGGCGTACGGATGGATGCCGCGCAGGACCTGCTGGCAACGACGGATCTGAAGGCTTTTGAGATCGCCGAGCGCGTGGGGTTTGCCGATCCGAACTATTTCAGCTTCTGCTTCCGCAAAAAATTCGGCATCTCCCCGAAAGAATATCGTATCGGAGCGAGAAGCTCATGAAGTTGTGGCGTTCGTTCACGCGTCTGTTTCAAGGGTTTCATGTTCGTAATATTCAGGTGCTTATTTCTCTATCTTCGATTACCGTTACCGTATTGGCGGTTGTATTAGTCACGACGTTGCTATACAACCGCTTCTCTAAGGTTGCGGAAGAGAACGTTTACTTAAGCCTGGAGCAAATTATTGAACAGGTTCATTCCAACCTGGAGCTGTATGTCAGCGGGATGCAGGATATTTTTGACCTCGTGGAGCAAAAAATCTTCGTTTCCCCCAACTTGCCCACCAACGATCAGCTTGGAGAACAGTTGCAGACCGTACTCAGTACTCGCGAAGATCTGGTCTCCATGGCGCTGTTTACCGAGGATGGGAAGCTGGTGCGCAACGTGCCGACGCTTCCGATGCGGCAAAACACACGGCTGCAGGAGCAATTATGGTTCGAATCTGCGGTTCAGAATCCCGGGAAGCTGCAATTTACTCCGCCGCATATTCAGAACCTGTTCAAATGGCAGTACCGCTGGGTCGTATCCATGAGCAAAACCGTGGACTACCGGGATCAAGGCCAGATGAAGCAAGGCGTATTGGTGATTGATATCAACTTCCGTACCATCGACGAACTTAGCGGGCGGATCAGCTTAGGCAAAAAAGGGTACGTGTACATCATAGACGCCGTGGGAAATATCGTATACCATCCGCAGCAACAGCTCATTTATGCCGGGTTGAAATATGAAAATCTGGAGCCGGTGCTGAATTATTCGTATGGCCGTTATTACGATGAGTTGGAAGGGGAGCCGCGGATCATTACAATTCAGACCGTAAAGCCGGCTGGCTGGAAAATCGTTGGGGTGGCTTATGCGGATGAATTTTTGACGACGAAACGGGAAGTTGGCGACTTTTTGTCCTGGTTTTTACCTCTGGCCATCGCCATCATTCTGTTCATCAGCATTTATGTTTCGGCCCGGATCTCGCAGCCGATTCGCAAGCTTGAACGCTCGGTTCAAATGGTGGAACGCGGAGACTTCGGAACAAATGTCTATGTTAGTGGCGCTTATGAGGTGGAGCAGCTGTCCAAACGGTTTAACTTGATGCTGCGCCGGATCCGCGAGCTGATGGATCAGATCATCCAGGAGCAGGAAGCCAAACGCAAGAGTGAGCTGGATGTGCTGCAGTCGCAAATCAACCCACATTTTCTCTATAACACGTTAAATTCGGTCACCCGGCTGGCCGAGCTGGGACGGAACGAGGAGGTCGTGACGACGATTACGTCCTTGTCGCGGTTTTTCCGGATCAGCTTGAGCCAGGGGAAACATATCATCAGCGTGCAGGACGAGTTGGAGCATGTGCGGCATTATTTGATCATTCAAACGATCCGGTTCAAGAACAAGTTCCGGTATGAGATACGGGCGGATGAAGCTGCGTTGAAATGCTCGACCTTAAAGCTGATCTTGCAGCCGCTTGTCGAAAATGCCATCCATCACGGGATCGAAAAATCGGCCGAGCAAGGATTCATTGACATCGAGGCCCGTTTGGAAGGAGAAAACCTGATCTTCCGGATCCGTGACAACGGCATCGGCATGTCTCCCGATACGGTGGAGAAGCTGTTCAGTGGAAACATCCGCAGCGAAAGCGGCTCAGGGGTGGGGGTACGAAACGTGCAGGAACGCATCACGCTCTATTACGGCCCTGGTTACGGGCTTCATTTCGAAAGTGAACCGGAGGAAGGCACGACGGTCACGATTACGATCCCGGCTGTACAGCCGGAAAGTCTGGAACAAGGCGGGATGCAGTCATGAAGCGGTTGCCGAAGTGCATCTATCGAGCTGGCATTCTGTTGATGGCAGGAGCGCTGATCACTTTGCTGTCCTCCTGCGGAGGTCCCGGGAGCGGGGCGGATCATCAGCAAATTTACGACGTGGACATGATCGTCAAGATGGATCGCGGCGATTATTGGAAAACGACCAAGCTGGGGGCGGAGGTCGCGGCCAAGGAGTTTAATGTCCGGTTGAATTTTGTCGCCCCGGAGAACGAAAACGATGTCGAAGGCCAAATTCGCCTGATGGAAGAGGCGATTGAGCGGCGTCCGGACGCCATCATCCTGGCGGCTTCCGACTATGAAGCGCTGGGGCAGGTGACGGACCGGACATCCTATTACGACATCCCGGTCATTTCAATGGATTCGGAGGTCGCTTCCACCAAGGTAAAGACGTTCGTGGGGACAAACAATTACGAGGCCGGCCAGAAAGCGGCCGAACGCTTGGTCGATCTCACCGGGCCTGTGAGCGAAATCGGGATTATTAATTTTGTGAAAGGCGCCCGTAACGCCAACCAGCGTGAGGAAGGCTTCCTTGATTACGTCGCACGCTTTCCCGATGTCCATGTCGTCGATATTCAGTATTGCGGGTCGGACGAGTATCTCGCCTACAAGCTGACGGCGGATATGCTGAAGCGGTTCCCGAATCTGAACGGCATCGTTTCACTAAGCGCCGAATCTTCGATTGGCGCAGGCCGGGCCGTCGACGAGCTTGGATACGGCGGCAAGGTGAAGATGATCGCCTTCGATAATCCGCCGGAGATGCTTGAACTCCTGCAGGAGGAAAAGGTGCAGGCGATGGTCGTACAGAACCCGTTCAACAACGGGTACATGGCGGTTGCTGCCGCTGTCCAGGCGGCCCGCGGCGAGAAGCTTGAGGATCGAATCCCAACGGATACGAAGCTGATCGACCTGAATAATATGCTGTGGCCTGAAAACCAGAAGCTTCTGTTTCCGTTCGTGAAATGAGTGAAGTGGACGGTTGGCGTAGCCAAGTTGTTCTAGAGTTGAAGCTGGGACGAGCAAACAGCAAGTGGTTACCGGGAATCCGGGGCGCTTGCTGTTTGATGTTTTTTTGCGACTATCGATATAAGGATTTAGATATTTAATTCGACATCATCAGAATTTTGATAGAAAAATCTTAGAATTTTGGATTCGCAAGGTGCCCGAAACCATGCATAATGAAAACGTATCCAAGAGGATATCACTTAGAAATACACTTTCAGGAGGTCAAAAAATATGAAGAAGCTTACAACGGTCATGCTGGCTGCAGCCATGCTGGGAGCGACGATGGTCGGATGCTCCAACAGCAGCGATAAAGAGAGCAGCGGAGGAAATGGGGGTTCTACTCCAAACGTAGGTGTGGCGATTTACAAATTTGACGATACGTTTATGACAGGCGTTCGTAACTCGATCGAGAAAAATGCTGACGGGATCGCGAAAGTGGACATCGTTGACAGCCAAAACTCCCAGCCTACGCAAAACGATAAAATCGACTTGTTCTTGACGAAGAAGACGAATGCGCTGATTGTTAACCCGGTTGACCGGACGGCAGCAGGCGTCATTATCGACAAAGCTAAAGCGAAGGACACACCGGTTGTATTCTTGAACCGCGAACCGTTGCCGGAAGATATGAAGAAATGGGATAAAGTTTACTACGTTGGTGCGAGAGCTGAAGAATCCGGTACACTGTCCGGTCAAATCATCGTGGACTACTGGAAAGCTCATCCGGAAGCAGATAAGAATGGTGACGGCGTGCTGCAATACGTTATGCTGAAGGGCGAACCTGGACACCAAGATGCTGAGCTGCGTACGCAATATTCGGTCCAAGCGATTGAAGATGCCGGCATTAAGGTCGAAAAAGTTGCTGAAGACACAGCCATGTGGGACCGCGTAAAAGGCCAAGAGAAAATGGCAGCCTTCCTGGCCGCAAATGGCGATAAAATTGAAGCCGTACTTGCGAACAACGATGACATGGCACTCGGCGCGATCGAAGCTCTGAAAGCTGCTGGTTACTTCACGGGTGACAAATACATGCCGGTTGTAGGCGTTGACGCAACGGCACCAGCCCTGCAAGCGCTTGAACAAGGTACATTGCTGGGTACGGTTCTGAACGATGCGGAGAACCAAGGGAAAGCAGCGGTTATCCTGGCTTCCTTGCTGGCCAAAGGCGAAGCGATCAGCAAAGACAACGTAGGTTTTGATATCACCGACAATCAATATGTGTGGATTCCATACCAAAAAGTAACGAAGGAAAACGCTGCTGAATTCAAATAAGAGTACGGCGAGCAGGTCAATCAGCAGGACTTCTCATATTCGCTAGAACAACATGGGAGGTTCGATGCCGAAAGGTACGGACCTCCTGTTTTTTCACAGGGGATAGGAACACAGGAGGAAACGATGCTGTGCCTCTAAAGCGGAAGAAATGATCAGGGGGCGAAAACCATGTCTGAATATATGCTCGAAATGAAGGGCATTACCAAGGAATTTCCCGGCGTTAAAGCGCTGGATGGCGTAACACTGCAGGTTCGACCGGGTACCGTTCATGCGCTGATGGGCGAGAATGGGGCCGGCAAATCCACGCTGATGAAATGTCTGTTCGGGATTTATAAGCCGGACAGCGGTGAAATTTATTTGAATGGTCAAAAAGCGGAAATCAACAATTCCAGCGATGCGCTGAAGCTTGGGGTCTCGATGATTCACCAAGAGCTGCATCCGGTACCTTTCCGCAATGTGATGGAAAATATCTGGCTCGGACGTTTCCCGATGAAAGGATGGGGACCCTTCCAATTCGTCGACCATAAGAAGATGTATCAGGATACGGAAGAGCTGTTTAAACAATTAGATATTGATTTGGATCCGGATACGATTGTCGGCAAGCTGTCCGTTTCCAAAATCCAGTCGATCGAGATCGCGAAGGCGGTATCGTTTAACTCGCGGATTATCGTGATGGACGAACCTACCTCTTCCTTGACAAGCGTAGAGGTTGAGCATCTATTCCGGATCATCAACGACTTGAAGAAGCGCGGGGTGTCGATCATCTATATCTCGCACAAGATGGAGGAGATTTTGCGGATCTCCGACGATGTAACGATCATGCGTGACGGCAAGAAGATTGGGACGTGGCCAGCGTCGGAGATGACGACCGACCTCATTATTTCCAAGATGGTTGGGCGCGATCTCACGCAGCGATTCCCGGATCGCCACAACAAGCCAAACGGCGTCATTATGAAGGTAGAGCATCTGACGTCCGTCGATCCAAAATCTTTTAAAGATGTATCGTTCGAATTGCGCAAAGGGGAGATCCTTGGCGTAGGCGGTCTGGTTGGGGCGCAGCGCACCGAGTTAATCGAAGCGTTGTTTGGCCTTCGTGAAATTCAGTCCGGCACCATCTCGATTCACGGCAAAGAGGTGAAGATCCGCAGCGCCAGTGAAGCCAAAAAATACGGATTGGCGCTATTGACGGAGGAACGCCGGACAACCGGTATTTTCCCGGTATTGTCTGTTCATGAAAATGCGGCCATTGCCAACATTGACCGTTATGTGACGCCTTTTGGCCTGCTGAATGAGCGGAAGAAAAAGGCTGAAGCCAATCAAATGGTTGAGAAGCTGCGGACGAAAACACCGTCGCCTAAAACGCTGATCATGAACCTTTCGGGCGGGAATCAGCAAAAGGTGTTGCTGGCCCGTTGGTTGCTCACTAACCCGGAAATTTTACTGCTGGACGAACCGACGCGCGGGATCGACGTCGGGGCAAAATACGAAATTTATTCCATTATTGCGGATTTGGCACAGCAAGGCAAGAGCATCATCATGATTTCATCCGAGATGCCTGAACTGCTTGGGATGTCCGACCGTGTCATGGTAATGTCCGAAGGCCGTCTGACGGGAATATTGGATGGAGATAAGGCTACGGAAGAAGAAATTATGCGTCTGGCAGCCCAGCACTAAGGATTTGAAGGAGGAGAAAATCATGAATACAAAGAAAATTCAGAGCTTTGTGACCGAAAATGCCATTTATATCGTTTTGGCCGTGCTGCTTATCGGCATCGCCGCTTATGATCCAAGCTTTATCGGACTAAATACGTTTCGCGATATTTTGATCCAATCGTCCACCCGGGTTATCATCGCCCTTGGGGTTGCGTTTATCCTCATTACCGGCGGTACCGACTTGTCCGCGGGCCGGATGGTCGGATTGACGGCTGTCGTCTCTGCCTCCATGCTGCAAGAGGTCGATTATGCCCGTCGCTTTTTCCCGAACCTGCCGGAGCTTCCGTTGTTTGTACCGATTTTGATCGCAATTGTTGTAGGTCTGATCTTTGGTCTGATCAACGGGATTATCGTATCCAAGTTTAAGGTTCCGCCGTTTATCGCTACACTGGGCACCATGGTTGCCATCTACGGGATCAACTCCCTATATTTCGATACGGAGCCGAACCAATCCCAGCCGATCGGCGGATTGCGCGACGACTTTACAACGTTAGGTTCAGGTTCATTGTTCAGTAACTGGAGCTTCTCGATTCCATATATCGTCATTATTGCGATTGTCGTTTGTGCGATCGTTTGGGTCATGTTCAATAAAACCCGGCTTGGCAAAAATATGTACGCCATCGGCGGCAACCAGCAAGCTGCGAAAGTATCGGGGATTAACGTCTCCAAAAACTTGATTATGATCTACTCGATCGCCGGGGCGCTTTACGGCTTGGCTGGTGTGCTGGAAGCAGCCAGAACCGGCGGTGCTACGAACAACTACGGGAACATGTACGAGCTTGATGCGATCGCAGCCTGCGTCGTGGGGGGCGTATCCACCACCGGCGGGATTGGTACGGTTCCAGGCATTATGGCTGGCGTGCTGATCTTTACGGTCATCAACTATGGCTTGACGTTCGTAGGCGTAGGTCCTTACTGGCAACAAATCATCAAAGGTGCAATCATCGTTGCTGCGGTAGCGTTCGATATGCGGAAATACGCAAGCAAGAAATAAGGTCTTTTAGGGTTAAGTGAAGGGCGGCTTTTGTGCCGTCCTTTTTTCCATTTTTTACGCAAGCGGAAGCCGTCGAAATATGTTAAAATGTGACAAGAATCATAAGACAAGAATCGGCGATAGGAAATCGGCTGGGGGGAGCAAGCCATCATGAAGAAGTGGAGCAAAATCGGTTTGTCCGGGCTGCTGATTGCAGCCTTGGTTTTGGTTATGACGACGTGGCAAGGAGGAACTGGATTCGGTACGGATACTGCGTATGCCGCAGCTGCCGCCAGCAATTCCTCGAAGTCGCTTGCAGCGGTCTACCTGAAGATCCAGACACAGAACGCGTCCAAGGTAGTTGAACTCGTCAACCAGGAGCGTAAGAAAGCCGGTCTGAAGCCGCTGATCGTACATACCAATTTGACCAAAATGGCCAAAACCAAAGCCATCGACATGTTCAAAACCGCGTATTTCAGCCATACATCACCGAAATACGGCTCTCCCTTCGACATGATGGACGCGTTCAACATTACCTACATCTACGCAGGAGAGAACATCGGCAAAGGGCAACGCACCGCTGAGGAAGTGGTCAAGGATTGGATGGAGAGTCCCGGCCATAAGGCGAATATCCTCAACCCTAAATACAAGCTGATCGGCGTCGGGTATTATAATGGGTATTGGGTGCAGGAGTTTATTGGGAAATAGGAAGTTCCCTTCATCCTATTGCTGATCCACGAAAAAGGATAACGACCACGAGCCGCTCTTGTCCGCCGTTTGTCCATCGATGAGAGGGAAGGAAGACAAGCGGCTCCCAAATGCGGACGTAAACTCCCTTAGGTTCGTTATTCTTTTTCTTCAAGCAATAGGACGCTGGAAATGTGGGCGGATGCAGGAAGAGCCCGGCTAGACAGCCGGGCTCTTTGATGTATTTTAGCGGAGTCTGGGGAGCGAAAAGTGTGTTTGAGCAGTCGGCTGACGGACCAACGTAGAGTGATTCAACGGGATAATGGAGTTTTAGCGGAACTGAGAGACGCTATTTGGCTCTAGGTGCATGATTGGGAATTCTAACGGAACGAGGAGACCTTATTCGGGTGAATTTGGCTCTATTGGGTCCATTTTGAGGTGAATAACGGCTTCTGGTTCCGTTAGAACGGGAAATGACCGGGAAATGTTTAAATAACGTCTCTACGTTCCGTTAGAGATCAGGTGCGGGAGAAACGCATTGGTCGCCTTTGGGAGCGGATTTCTACAGTGTTGGAGTTTACTGAATCCAAGAAATCCGCGAGCAACAGCGATCGTAAGAACATTTCACCCGGCGGCCACCAAAGCTCTTTAAATCAATCTTTCATGCTCATCGTCTAATCCGAGATATTTTATTGAAACCTCCCGAACTTTGCAGCGTAAACATAAGCATAATCTGATATTTTAATCGGGAGGAAAAGCAAATGTCCATTTTCAAAAGATTACGCGATTTGACCATGTCTAATATCAACGCTTTGATCGACAAAGCGGAAGATCCGATCAAATTGACCGACCAATATATCCGGGATATGCAAGAAGATCTCGAAGATGCGGAGAAGGCGGTTGCCGCCCAAATCGCGATTGAGAAGAAGTTTAAAGGCTTGTATGAAGAGCAGCAAGCGTTGGTCGAGCGGCGTACCCAGCAGGCGCATCAGGCGGCTCAAGCGCAAAACGTTGACCTGGCTCGCCGCGCACTTGAAGAGAAGAAAGCCGCTGAGGCAAAAATGGCGGAATACAAGGCAAGCTACGAGCAAAACAAAGCCGCTGCCGACAATCTTCGGGCGAAGCTTGAGGAAATGCGCAAACAGCTGACGGAAATGAAGAATAAACGCGAAACGTTGGTTGCCAGATACAATGCAGCTAAAGCGCAAAATGAAATCAACAAGACGATGTCCGGGTTTAACTCCGATTCCGCGGCAAACGGCCTGAAGCGGATGGAAGAGAAGATGCTGCAAATGGAAGCCCAAGCCGAAGCCAGCAATGAGCTGAACTCTAAGGCTAAATCCTTGGATGAAGAGTTCGAAAGCCTGAACAAGGATGCTGCCGTGGAAGCAGAATTGGCCGAGCTGATGAAGCTATATGAGGATAAAAAATAAGCGACTTGATTCTAAAGTGAGGCTAGACCAAATATGAGCGTATGGAAAAGACTCGGCAATTTGTTTGCCAAACCGGCGCCGCCTGTCGTAGAGAAGAGCATGCTATCGCTGGCCCCGGGCGATATCTGCGAGGTATCGCTCATTTCCTACGAGGTGACCGGCCGGGTCGGCAATCGCGGGCGTAACGCGGTTATGCTGACGCTGCAGGACGGCAGTCAGATCCGTTATCTGCTGGTCGAGGATCGTGAGACGCTGCAGTATCATCTCTATCAGCCGATTGACGGACGGCTGAACGATCCGACCGAGGTGCCGGGCCAGATGGATCTTGACGGAACGCTGTATTATTTGGAGGAAGAGTACGGCGGTTACGTGTCTGTGGTTGGCAAGACGCCGTTCCTTCAAGGCGGGGAACAGCATGTGTGGCAGTACCAGTCAGACGACGGCAAGCTGCTGC
Organism: Paenibacillus sp. p3-SID1389; assembly: GCF_025151705.1. Classification (NCBI taxonomy): domain Bacteria; kingdom Bacillati; phylum Bacillota; class Bacilli; order Caryophanales; family Paenibacillaceae; genus Paenibacillus; species Paenibacillus sp. p3-SID1389. The sequence goes on from NZ_JALXVO010000018.1 coordinate 23,733, forward strand.
GGATCGAATGGCAGAACGGGCGGTTTATGTTGTACGAAGGCGTTAAGGTGATTCCGGCCGACGTCAAAGTCATTCGAGCCAATTAAGGCGATAATCTTTAAGCAACTATTGTTCCAAAGCGCGATGAAGCCCGATGAAGCGCGAGAACGAGGCGATCCCCTCGATTCCCGCGCTTTTTTTCGCCGAAAGCACACAAAAAAATAACATCCCCCAAGCTGCCAATGCAGTGGAGGATGCTATAAATGGGTTATGCAGGGGTCGAACCTGCGACCTGCCGATTAAGAGTCGGCTGCTCTACCAGCTAAGCTAATAACCCTTAATGTAAGGTTCCTTAATGTGAAGGTTTCTTAAGGACAAGAACTATTATAACTCTACAGTTCTAAAAATGCTAGTCCTTTTTTCGAGAAAATTTGCATCTCTTTGCAAGAAGTTTTATGTTATTTACATAAGTTGGAGAGTTACTCATAATTAGCGTAAATGAGGGACTGCGAGGAAACAGGAGGGGTTACATGAGCAGGACGTCCCGGATTTGGCGGTGGGCGGGATTGGCGTCACTGGTATCGACTTTAATTCTGCTCGCTGGATTCGTATATGCGGTGTCGGATATTGCCGATCCGTCGGCAGCCGCTGGCCATTCGACAGTTTCACCGTCCCAAACGGAACCCGCCGTGAAAGCGGGGGCCTGGGATGTGACGGCCATCGGGGATTCCTTGGCCAAAGGGACTGGGGACGATACAGGCAGCGGATTTGCCCGCCGGACGGTGGATCTCTTTAATAAAGAGGGCGCCACGTCTAAACTGGTCAATAACTTGGGAATTAACGGTCTGACAACGAAGGAACTGCTGCCGATGCTGGACGATCCGGGTGTGAAATATGCCCTGCAGCAGTCGGGGATTATCCTGTTGTCGATTGGGGGAAATGATCTGTTTGACGGCACGGAGGCGTTAACCTCGGGACAGCAAGTCCCAACCCAGACGGAAATCGAAGCGGCGATTGAGAAGAGCTCGGCGGATTTTGAAAAAATCGTAGCACAAATCAAGAAAATCAACATGCAAGCGCTCCTCGTCTACGTGGGTTTATATAATCCGTTCAGCGATCTTGATGGGATGCGCGAAATCGGTAACGATGCGGTAGCGCGCTGGAACGCGATGGCGATGAAAACGCTTGGGGAATATGACGGCACCTTGGTCGTGCCAACCTATGACTTGTTTACGAATAACTCGTCCCGTTATTTGTCGAGCGACCATTTTCATCCGAACGGAGATGGCTACCAGGCGATTGCCGAACGGATGGTCCAAAGCATCGCACGCTAATGACGGTTTAATGCTGGAGTCTAAATGAAGGAGTGAACGCCATGGCAGCACGGCAGCCGATCATCGCTGAGCAGCGTCAACCTGTCCTAAGGGTGCAGGGGCTCAAAAAGAAAATCGGACGTAAATGGATCGTGCATGAAGTGAATTTCGAGGTGTACGCCGGAGAGATCTTTGGGTTCCTTGGTCCCAACGGAGCCGGCAAAACAACCACGATCCGCATGCTCGTCGATTTAATTCGGCCAACCGAAGGCCAAGTACATATTTGCGGATACAATGTACAACGGGAACCGGAGCTGGCGCTGCGCTGCGTTGGGTCCATCGTGGAAAATCCCGAGGTTTACAGCTATTTAACCGGGCGGGAGAATCTCGAGCATTTCGCCCGCATGATTTCGGGCATCGATGGGAAGCGGATTGAAGAAGTTGTGCAAATGGTTGGGCTAACGGGCCGGATCGACGACAAAGTGAAAACCTATTCGCTGGGCATGCGGCAGCGGTTGGGTATTGCCCAAGCGTTGTTGGGCCGGCCGAAGCTTCTGATTCTGGATGAACCTACAAACGGTCTGGATCCCAAGGGGATCAAAGAAATGCGCAGCTTCATCCGCCGGCTCGCGGAAGAAGGGATGGCCGTTTTTGTATCGAGCCACCTGCTCAGCGAAATTCAACTGCTGTGCGATCGAGTGGCGATTATCGGGCGCGGGCGTGTACTCGCCGTCGGCAAAGTCGATGAGCTGATCCAGGCGAATCGAAGTTATGTGGTCTGGGAATTGGAGCCCCGGGAGCCTGGCGAGCGGCTGCTGCGGTCGGCAAGCGGGGTCAACGTGGTAACCGAAGCCGGAAACGTCCTGGACGATACGATTATGGCGGGAATCCAGGGCCAGGCGATCGTAACTCAAATGCAGCCGGAATTGATCCCTGGCCTCGTACAGCGTCTGGTGCAGGAAGGGATCCGGGTAGAGGCCGTGCAGAAGGTGAATCCGACGCTCGAGCAGCTGTTCCTGGAGATGACGGAAGGTGAAAGCATTGAATAACATTCTTCCTTTAGTAAAAAATGAAACGATCAAGATGATTAAAAAGAAACGCTTTTACGTCATCTTGCTCGTGTTGATCGTGCTGGTCCCGATGTTTGCATACGCCCAACTGCGACAAGCGGAGGACAAACGGGAGAAGTTCGGGACGGACTGGCGCCGGGAAGTGCAACAAGCGATCACAGACAATCAGAATTCCCTGGGCAGCGACCGGGTGCCGGAGGAATGGAAGAAATACCGTAAAATTTATATTCAACAGTTGAAATATTATTTGGAGCATGACGTGAATCCCAGAGAACCGGGCGGCGTATCTTTTACTCGGGAGTTCTTGGATAACGCAGCTACGCTGTTCATTCCGCTGTTAATTATGGGCGTAGGATCGGATATTGTGTCTTCGGAACGGACGAGTGGAACGGTCAAAATGCTGCTTACTCGGCCGGTAAGGCGATGGAAAATCCTGCTAAGCAAGCTCATCACGCTGATGATGTTTGTGTCCTTGATCATTGTATCAACCTGTTTGATATGCTATTTAATTTCAGGGTTATTTTTTGGTTACCGCGGATGGGCGCTGCCGGTATTTACAGGATTCCAGCTGCGGGGGGCCGAAGTAGACATTTCGGGTGTGCATGCAGTGCCGCAATGGTTGTATATTTTCATGCAGGCCGGCCTGATCTGGTTTGTCAGCGTGGTGGTGGCCGCCTTGGCGTTTATGGTGTCGGTGCTGGTGCGCAGCACGTCGGCGAGCATTGTCATTATGATGGCGACGCTGATTGCCGGCAATATTTTGACGAATATGGCTTCCTCCTGGACCAGCGCCAAATATTTGTTTATGGTGAATCTCGGTTTAACGAATTATTTGGCGGGGACACCGGCTCCGATCGAGGGGATGACGCTGGGATTTTCGCTGGCTGTGCTGGCGATTTGGGGGGCTTGCGCCCTCGTCGTTTCATTCCTTGTCTTTACGAAACAAGATATTTTGAATTAAAATGGACAAAGGCACCAAAACATCTGTTCGACTACTACATACAGAGGTAGACTAAAGAATTAAAGGGGGAGCATGATGGCCGAACAAATCGATTTGTTCGAGGACGTACCCGGCACGAATGCCGATGGCCCGTCTTCGGGATACGACGCGGACGACATTCAAGTGCTCGAAGGGCTTGTCGCGGTACGCAAACGGCCAGGGATGTATATTGGCAGTACGAGCTCGTCGGGACTTCATCATCTGGTATGGGAGATCGTCGACAACGCGGTCGACGAGCATCTGGCGAAGTACTGCACGAAAATTGATATTACGCTGAACAAGGACGGATCTGTCACCGTACTCGATAACGGCCGGGGGATTCCAACCGGCATGCATAAAACCGGCATTCCGACGCCGCAGGTCGTTTATACGATCCTGCATGCAGGCGGCAAGTTTGGCGGAGCGGGTTACAAGAAATCCGGCGGCTTGCACGGCGTTGGTGCATCGGTAACGAACGCCTTGTCCGAGTGGCTCGAAGTGGAAATTTATCGAGACGGAAAAATCCACCGGATGCGCTTCGAATATTGGGTTGACGAGAAAGGCATTGAACACGTCGGTGAGCCGGTCACAGGGCTGGAGATTATCGGCAATACGAACAAGACCGGCACGAAGGTGACGTTTAAACCGGATATTCGCGTCTTCTCCGGCGGGATCGGATTAAACTACGATACGCTCGCGGAACGGTTGCAAGAGATCGCGTTTCTGAATTCGGGCCTGAAGGTGACCTTGAAGGATGAGCGGGCTGGCCGTTCTGACGAGTTTTTTTACGAGGGCGGAGCCAGCCAGTTCGTTGAGTTCCTCAATGACGGAAAGGACGTGCTGCATGATGTCATCCACTTCTATGCGGAGCGGGATGACATCGAAGTCGAAGTGGCGCTGCAATACAATGCAGGGTATACCGAAACGCTGGTGTCGTTCGTTAACTCCATCCCAACTCGGGGCGGGGGAACGCATGAAACCGGATTCAAGACAGCTTACACCCGCGTGATGAACGAATATGCCCGGAAGAACGGAATGCTCAAGGAAAAGGACAAAAACCTCGAGGGTAATGATTTGCGCGAGGGCATGATGGCCGTAATCAGCGTTAAGATGTCCGAGGTGGAGTTTGTAGGTCAAACGAAGGACCAACTCGGAAGCGCATCGGCGCGCAGCGCGGTGGAATCGGTAGTCGGCGAGAAAATGGCGGTGTTCCTGGAAGAGAACCCGCAGGTCGCCCAGACGCTGATCAAGAAGGCGATCCAAGCCTCCAAAGCGCGGGAAGCCGCTCGCAAAGCCCGCGACGAAATGCGTTCGGGCAAGAAGCGGAGCGAAAGCTCCAACCTTGGCGGCAAACTGACGCCGGCGCAATCGAAGGATTATACACGTACGGAGCTGTTTATCGTGGAAGGGGATTCCGCTGGCGGTTCGGCCAAGCAAGGGCGTGATTCGAAGCTTCAGGCGATTTTGCCGCTGAAAGGGAAGCCGATGAATCCGGAGAAGGCCAAGCTTGCGGATATTCTCAAAAACGACGAGTACCGGGCGATCATTTCGGCGATTGGCGCGGGCATCGGGCCGGAATTCGCCTTGGAGGACAGTAACTTTTCCAAGATCATCATCATGACTGACGCCGATACGGACGGTGCACACATTCAAGTGCTGCTCCTGACGTTCTTTTACCGTTATATGAAGCCGCTGATCGATGCAGGACGGGTCTATATCGCGCAGCCGCCGTTGTACAAGATTACCCGCCGTTCCGGCAAGCTGGAGACGGTGAGATATGCGTGGACCGACGAGCAGCTGCAAAACTATCTGAAGGAATTCGGCAAAAATTTCGAGCTGCAACGCTACAAAGGTTTGGGAGAAATGAATCCCGAACAGCTGTGGGAAACGACGATGAATCCGGAAACGCGGACCATGCTGCAGGTGCAGATCGAAGACGCCGCCAAAGCGGAGCGCCGCGTGTCTACGCTGATGGGGGACAAGGTCGATCCGCGCAAGCGATGGATCGTGGAAAACGTGGATTTCACGGAGTTTGAGGAATAGAAGGTGAATTGATGTGAGCATGCTGGAAAACTTTTTGCCGGCGTTCTTGGAAGAGGTTGTAGGCGACCGCTTTGGCCGGTATTCCAAATATATTATTCAGGACCGGGCGATCCCTGATATTCGCGACGGGTTGAAGCCGGTCCAACGCCGGATTTTGTATGCAATGTACGACTCCGGCAATACGCCGGACAAGCCGTACCGTAAATCGGCGAAGACGGTTGGGGACGTCATGGGGAACTACCATCCGCACGGGGACTCTTCGATCTACGAAGGGATGGTGCGGATGGCGCAGCCATGGAAGATGGGCCATGCGCTCATCGACGGTCACGGCAACTGGGGTTCGCAGGACGATGACCCGGCAGCGGCGATGCGGTATACCGAAGCGCGCCTGTCGGCGATCGCGATGGAGCTATTGCGAGATATTGAGAAACGGACCGTGCCGTTCAAGGACAACTTCGACAACACGGCGAAGGAACCTGTCGTATTGCCGGCGCGGTTCCCAAACCTGCTGGTCAACGGGGCTAGCGGGATCTCCGCAGGGTTTGCAACGGAAATTCCGCCGCATAATCTGCGCGAGGTGATCGATGCCTGCATCGCCTTGATGGAGAAGCCGGAAATGACGCTGGAGGAAATTCGGTTGTTCGTCAAGGGACCGGATTTTCCGACGGGCGGAATTATCATGGGCGAGGAAGGCATTCGGGAAGCTTATGAGACCGGCAAAGGCCGGATTTATTTGCGCTCCAAAACGGAAATCGAAACGCTCCGCGGCGGCAAGCAGCAGATTGTCATCACCGAAATTCCTTATCAGGTGGTGAAGTCGCGCTTGGTTACGGCGATGGAAAACATCCGTCTGGAGAAAAAAGTGGAGGGCATCGCCGAAGTGCGGGACGAAAGCGGCCGGAACGGACTGCGCATCGTCGTCGAGTTGAAGAAGGATGCGGATGCGCAGGGGATTTTGGCGTATTTGCTGAAAAAAACCGACCTGCAAGTCACTTACAACTTCAACATGGTGGCGATCGTCAACAAGGCGCCGCGTCAGCTGGGGCTCAAAGCGATGCTCGAAGCCTACATTGCCCACCAGCGCGAGGTTGTGACCTACCGGACGCAATATGAGCTGGAGAAGTTGGAGGACCGTGCTCACGTATTGGAAGGCTTGGTCAAGGCGCTTAACATTTTGGATGAGGTTATCGCGGCGATCAAAGCTTCCAAGAACCGTCAAGATGCGCAAAACAACCTGCAATGGATGTTCGGGTTTACCGAACGGCAGGCGGATGCGATTTTGACCCTGCAGCTGTACCGTTTGACCAATCTGGAAATTACGACGCTGCAGAAAGAGCTGGAGGACATCCAGAAGAAAATCACCGTGTTGCGCGGCATCTTGGAAAGCGATAAGAAGCTGATCGCATTGATCAAGAAAGAGCTGATCGAGATCCGCGATAAATATGGGATCGACCGCCGCTCGCACATTCAGGACGAGGTCGAGGAGCTCAAGGTCAACCTCGAAGTGTTGGTTGCCCAAGAGGATGTGCTGGTCACGATTTCCCGTGAGGGATACATCAAGCGCACCAGCATGCTGTCGTTTACTCGATCCGGCGGGGAGCGGGATGGCTCCGGGGTCAAGGAAGGCGACTACATTAAGTATCTGCTAGAGGTAGATACGCTGCAGAACCTGTTGATCTTTACGCAGCGGGGCCAATACTTCCTCTTGCCGGTGCACCAGATTCCAGAGTTCAAATGGAAGGATAACGGGACGGCGATCGTCAACGTGATCCCGCTCGCCAAGGAAGATCGCATTGTCAGCGTCATTCCGGTGAAAAGCTTCGATGAGAATCCGGAGCTCAGTTTGGTCTTCGTGACGAAGAACGGTCAGGTGAAGCGGACGGAGCTGAAAGAATACGAGAAGAAGCGCTCCGGCGCGGTAGCTGCCTGCAAGGTTGGCGACGGCGATGAAGTGCTGAGTGTCACCGTCAGCCGGAACAACCAAGAGATCCTGCTGCTAACGAAGCAGGGGATGGCGATTCGGTTCGCCGAAGACGAAGTGAACCCGATGGGACGGGTATCGGCAGGGGTACGCGGAATCAACCTGAAGGACGATGACGAAGTTGTTTCTGCGCTCTGGGTCGAAGGCGAGGAAGGCGAAGTGCTCGTCGTGTCCGACTTGGCTTACGCTAAGCGCAGCCTGCTGCTGGATTATCCGGTTCAAAGCCGGGGCGGCAAAGGCGTTCAGACGTTTGAATTTAAGGAAGGCAAGCGGGTCAAACCGAACGGCAGCCGCTTGGTCGGCGGCGTTCACTGCAAGGAGCCGGTGCTGCTGCAGGCGGTCACGAAGGAAGGGCAGATGCACACCTTCAGCTCGGAGGATGCTCCGATAGCGGACCGGAAGTCGATCGGGAAAGCGATGATGTCCGTGGACAAAAACGACGAGATCGTGGATCTCTTCGTCAAAGAATAAGCGATAATCTCCGGGGAAGGGCTTGAAACTTTCCCGGAGTTTTTTTTAGGATCTACATCAATCCGTGGTGAAGGGATGGAATATACGATGGCGGCACAAGCAAAAACGCAAAGGACCTGCCCGAAGGGGCATACCTACTACAAAAGCAGTGATTGTCCGACTTGTCCCATCTGTGAACAGGAGCGTGAACCGGCAGCGGACTTTCTGACGCGGTTATCTGCACCGGCTAGACGGGCCTTGGAAGCGAATGGCGTAACGACTTTGGAGAAGCTGGCTGAGCTGAGTGAACAAGAGGTGCTGCGATTTCATGGCATGGGGCCAGCTTCCATACCTAAGCTTAAAGAGGCTTTGCGATCGAAAGGATTAACGTTTAGGAGCTGAGACGGGGGCTTGAGTGTCTTCCTCGGTTAAATGACGGATAAACGCTTGGAGCGTAGGGTCCATAAACGTGCTCCTGCGGTAGACCAATCCGACGTTTTTGTGCGGTACGGGCTCTGCCAACGGGATGACGGTGATTCCGCTGCGGCGATTCGTGCTGGTCAACGTCCGGGCATAGGAGCCGGGGAGAACCGTTCCCCCGACGTGGTGGATGACCATCTGTACCTGCGATTCCATCGTCGACAACTCCATGACCGGCCGGATCTCGATCCCCTGTTCAGCGCAAGCTGTATCAAGCAGCTGGCGAACGTAAAACTTCGGCGGAAATAACACAAGCGGCAGCTGCGCGACCTGCTCCAGCGTCACTTCCGGCAGCTCCGCATACGCGTGCTGGCTGGAGACAACCAGCACCAGCGCCTCGTCGAACAGTGGGCGGCTGACGATGTGCTCGTCCTGGAGCGGCAGAAACACGACGCCGAGATCCAGCTGGTTGGCGAGCAGTCCGGCTCTTGTCTCCTCAGTAGCAAGCTCAAGTACCGTCAGCTCGATCCCGGGGTACTGGCGATGGAAAGAGATCAGCTTATCTTCCAGCAGGTGGTTGCCGGAGCAGCCGATACGGAGCAGTCCGCGCTGGACGCCGGTGAGCTGGCCAATTTCCAATTTAGCCTGTTCCACCTCATAGATCACTCGGCGGGCGTGCTCCAACAGGATTGAACCCGCTTGAGTCAGATAGTTTTTTTTGCCAATCCGTTGAATGAGGGCCGTCCCAAGCTCTTGCTCCAGCAAGCGAATTTGGTGGCTGAGCGTCGGCTGCGTAATTCCTAGTCTTTCCGCGGCTTTGGTGAAATGCAAATCCTCGCCGACTGCGATGAAATATTCCAATAGACGATGCTCCATAGCGGATGATTCTCCCCGATACATAGATATTGTCAATGATTATAATTGAAACGATATTATTGATCAATGAAGAAAGAATCGGTATAGTGAAAGACAGAGAATTCATTGCTTCGCCAGTTCGTTATCCGATATGGGAAAAGAGGAAATTTAACATGGGAAATTGGTCCATCACATTAACTACGGCTAAAAAAACGAAGCCGGCTGCCGATCAGCTGGGCTTTGGCAAATATTTTACCGATCATATGCTACTTATGGATTATTCGGCAGATCAAGGCTGGCACGATCCGCGAATCGTGCCGTACGGACCGATTTCGCTGGATCCATCGGCGATGGTGTTCCATTACGGGCAAGAGGTGTTTGAGGGGATGAAGGCGTACCGGACACCGCAGGGAGAGCTGGTATTGTTCCGGCCCGATATGAATTTGCGCCGCTTGAACCATTCGTGCGCACGCATTGGGATTCCCCAAGTTGATCCGCAGGAAGTGCTGGAGGGCATCTGCCGTCTGCTCGCCCTGGAGGAGGAGTGGATGCCGGAAGGCGAAGGCAATTCCTTGTATATCCGCCCCTTTATTATCGCTACCGAAGCAGGGCTTGGCGTGCGGGCTGCGGAGGAGTATCGGTTGATCGTCATTTTGTCGCCGGTTGGGGCTTATTATCCGGAAGGCATCCATCCGGTGCGCATTTACGTGGAGGATCGGTACGTCCGGGCGGTTCGCGGCGGTACAGGCGAAGCGAAAACCTCCGGGAACTATGCCGCAGGGATCAAAGCGCAGGAGGACGTCAAACCGCTTGGCTACTCCCAGGTGCTATGGCTTGACGGCATCGAAAAACGGTATATCGAAGAAGTGGGCAGCATGAATGTGTTCTTCAAAATTGGCGGGGAAGTTGTGACACCGGAACTGAATGGCAGCATCCTGGCTGGCGTCACGCGGGACTCAGTCATTCAGTTGCTTAGGGCGTGGGGAGTTCCCGTCAAGGAACGCCGGATCTCGATCGAAGAACTGTTTGAGGCTCATAAGGAAGGTCGGCTTGAAGAAGCGTTTGGCACTGGAACTGCGGCGGTCATTTCCCCGATCGGCAGCATGACGTGGGAAGGTCATGACATGGAGATTGCCGGAGGCCAGACCGGAGAATTGTCGGCCAAACTGTACGACACGCTGACAGGAATCCAACGCGGGGAACGGGAGGATACGTTCGGCTGGCGGTATCCTGTCCGATAAAACAACCAGTGCGGTGCCCCCTCTGCCGCAAACCACCGGATAATTGCTTCAAGGCAGCAGGAATTTGCGAAGGAAGCAGCGAATTATCCAAGTGGTGATGTAAGGCAAGGAGGGATAAGATTGCATACCGCTGAATTTGCCAGATTGCTTGATCTCATCGTGAAGGATTATCAGGCCCACATGGAGGAGGAGCTGGCTCCCACGCTAACGACGTCGCAGTTGACCGTTCTGGAGCTGCTGGAGCAGCAGGGCAATCTGAAGCCGTCCGATTTGATTCCGTTTCTCTCCACGACGCCGGCTGCAGTGACGATGCTGCTTGACCGAATGGAGCGGGGCGAACTGATCCGCCGTGACCGGGACGAGAACGATCGCCGCAACGTATGGGTGTCGATTACTGATAAAGGACAATCCGAAGTCCGGCGGGGCATCGAAGTTCGCAACACTTACTTAAGCGGCGTGTTGAATCGCATCTCCACCCATAATCAACAACTGCTGGTATTTCTGCTGGGCAAAATTTCCGGAACGAAATAAGGAACTTGCCTACGAGGGAGTCAATGAATAGGCGGGACGTCAGGGAGCTGAATAATCAGCTCCGGACGTCCCGCCTTTTTTACATTTCTATTCCGTTTCCCCCGGCCTGCAGCAGCGCTGCGAGGCGGGTATACGTTCCTTCCTCCCACCGATCCCAGGGATACGCGCGCGGCGGGAGGGAGACCAGATCGATCGGCTCCTTGGTCACCGGGTGCGGAAAACCGACGTACAGCGACCAAAGTGCGATTTGTTGGCCTGGTTTATTCCGCCCCGCGCCATATTTCTGATCGCCATACAGGGGGCAGCCGATTTGGCTCATTTGCACCCGGATCTGGTGCGGCCGGCCGGTGTGCAGCTCCACCTGCACAAGGCTCAGCCGCTCCGATGCGGAGGTGCCGAGCACCCGGTAATCAAGCCGGGCTTCTTTGCCGCCGGGTGTCCCCGCGGGAACGACAGACACCGTATTGGTGCGTTCGTCTTTAAGCAGCGTATCCGTCAAACGACCTTGCCGCTGCGGCGGCGTTCCGTGTACGACGGCGACATACGTTTTGCTGAACCGGCGGCTCCGCACCATCTCCGCTAACCGCGAAGCGGCTTTTGATGTCTTGGCAAAAATCATGGCGCCCCCGACCGGACGGTCCAGCCGATGGACAAGTCCGAGATAGACGTTGCCGGGCTTGCCATACCGCTCCTTGATGTCCGCCTTCAGCAAATTCAGCAGATCGGGGTCCCCGCTGGCATCCTCCTGGGTGGGGATGTTCACCGGCTTCTCGATACCGAGCAGATGGTTGTCTTCGTAAAGGATTGCCATCGCCGGCTGCCCCGAGGTCCGCTTAGCTTCGGAATCCATTGATTATTCCTCCCAGCGTCCGAGAATGCCGCAAGGGAGGTGAAGCCCCGAGCGGGTGATCGGCAGTCCCAGTTCGCCGGCCGAGATCCGTCCTCCGTAACGCTTCTTGACGGTCATCGTCAGAATGTTGTTCAGTACGGTAGGGGAAATGCCGGTCGTATACGAGTTGATGAGGAAGAAGAGCGGCTTGTCCGACAGAATCGACAAGCAAGATTCCACGAACGGGTAGAGGCTCGTCTCCAGCTTCCACATCTCACCGCCCGGACCACGCCCGTAGGACGGAGGATCCATGATAATCGCGTCATAACGGTTGCCGCGCCGTTGCTCCCGCTGCACGAATTTGAACACGTCATCCGTGATGAAGCGTACATGGCGGTCGGCCAAACCGGACAGCGCCAGGTTCTCCTTAGCCCATTGGACCATCCCTTTCGCTGCATCGACGTGAACGACCGAAGCGCCGGCCGAAGCTACGGCTACGGTGGCGCCGCCGGTATATGCGAACAGGTTCAGCACCTGAATCGGCCGACCCGCGCCGGCGATCTTGTCCATCATCCACCGCCAGTTGGCGGCTTGCTCCGGAAACAATCCGGTATGTTTGAAATTGGTTGGGCGGATATAAAATTTCAGCCGGTCATAGGAAATCGTCCAACGGTCGGGAATCTGCTTCTTCATCTCCCACTGTCCGCCGCCGGAGGAGCTGCGGTGGTAATGCCCGTGCACATCGTGCCAGCGGCGATCCTCATTGGCGATCGGCCAGATGATCTGCGGGTCGGGGCGCCGCAAAATGATATCCCCCCAGCGCTCCAGCTTTTCCCCGTTTCCGGTGTCCATTACTTCATAATCCTGCCAATCGTTTGCTACATACATGTGTTGATCCTTCCTTCCGCCGCCTCATGCGGCCCGCCCGTTTGGGCATGTCCTTAAGTTCTGTAGATTCGGTAGTTATTGTACCTTATTTTTCTATCGGCATGCTACCTTCCCGGTGAAAACGATCTTCAATTCATTCCGCGACTGTGGTAGTCTTTCATTAAAACGCCAAGTTTTGGAGAGGCAAGGAGAGAGTCTTGGAAATGTTACGTCGTTTTTTTCATATTACCGACCTTATAAACATTTGTTTATTCTAGATTTCAGCTGTGCCGTGGTGGCAGCGCTTTATTTCAATGGAAAAATGACCAAGACCTACCACGGCTTGTTTTCCGCGCTCGCTGATTTCAATTCCCGCGTAGAGGAGAACATCGGCGGGATCCGCGTAGTCCAGGCGTTTGTGAACGAAGGGCATGAACAAAAACTGTTTGAGGAAAACAACAATGCCTATCGCGCCACGAAGCTTTGGGCTTACAAAATCATGGCCGGCGGCTTGTCCATCAAATACATGCCCAGTTCGGACATTTGAATGCCTAAAGCAACGAAGACCGCAGAAGCTCTTAAGGGGAGCCTGCGGTCTTATTCGTTTCAAGATCAGCGCAAATAAGCATAGTAGTCCTGGGATCGGCATACCCGGAACCCCGCCTGTTCATAAAGCTTTTTGGCTTGGGGGTTGTTCAGTGCTACTTCCAGCCAAACGTCGAAGCCCTTTGCTCTTTCACGTTCAACGACCTGCCGCAAGGCGGTACCGCCGATGCCTTGACCCCTGTGGGATGAAGTAACAACAAATCCATAAATCCAAGCCTCCCGTTCGCGGCGGGAAACGCGAATTTTCCCGACGGCCTCGCCCTCATGCACGATCAGCTCGTTCTGGCGGATCTCCTCCTCGGTTAACTTCTCGTAGAACAATCGGGTTTCCTCCGCAGCGAGATTAAACCCCTCCTGATCGAGGCGAGCGAGCAGCGGTCGGTCCGCTTCCTCAGCCGAGCGAAGCGTGATCTGTGCCGTTCTTGACGGGGCATTCACCGCAGTTGCTTCCGGGGTGTATTTCATCTGATATTCGCTGAATTCAAAACGGCAAGGATAGGCGGCCAGGAATTGCTTGGCCGAGTCTGAGTTCCCAGGACCATTCAATAGGATCTTCGGATACGAACCCAAAGTAGCCGTGTTTAATCCGCGTCTAAGCAGGGAAGTGAAGATACCTTGTCTACGGTAATCCGGGTGAACCATGCCGCAGACTTCCAACGTGCTTCCGAACGGATACAATCCCAAGAAGGCTACCAGTTGCCCTTCGCGGAACTCTACCAGATCTGCGGCACTCTCTTCCTTACGGGAGTGCAAGGTATCCCAATTTAACTTCAAAGCAATCCCGTCATGCTGCTCTACGCGTTGTTGAAGGGCTTCCACGTCAGCCCAAGTCCATGTCGGATTCATGACACCTCACTTCCTTTCATTTGTATTCTAGCGGATCGAAAGGAAATTGGCACGCGAAACCATCAACAGCCGGCGCTTGACAAACCGCAAGGACGGGGGTAGCTTGAGAGTACTGCAAATCTACTTATTTTTTCGGAGGTACTAAGAATGGATATCATCGAAATGAATCAAGTGACTTGGTTCCGGGATGGGAAGGCCGTATTAAACGGCATCGATTGGACGGTCCGCGAGGGAGAGCATTGGGCGATGCTGGGCTTAAACGGTTCAGGCAAGACGACGCTGCTTAATATGATCAGCGGCTACCTCTGGCCGACGTCTGGCCAAATCAGCGTACTGGGAAACCGGTTTGGCGAAGTAGATTTGCGGGAGCTGCGCAAAACGATTGGGTGGGTTAGTTCTTCGATGCAGGCCAGACTGCATGGGGGGCAAAAAGCCGAGGATCTTGTGGTGAGCGGCAAATTTGCATCCATCGGACTTTACGAGAAGCCAACGACAGAGGATTATGAACAGGCTGCAGCCTTAATGAACCAGCTCCACTGCAGCCACCTGCATGGACGGGCTTACCAGACGTGTTCCCAGGGGGAACAGCAAAAGCTGTTGATTGCCCGGGCCTTGATGGCCTCGCCCCAGCTTCTCATCTTGGACGAGGCGACGAACGGGCTGGATTTCATCTCCCGGGAAGGGCTGCTGGAAAGCATCGCACAGCTGGCCGCCGAACCGAATACGCCGCATATGCTGTATGTGACGCACCATACCGAGGAAATCTTGCCGATTTTCACGCATACGCTGCTGCTTCGGCGGGGAGAAGTGTACGCGCAAGGGAAAACATCGGATGTCCTGAACGAAACCGGGTTATCCGATTTCTTTGAAACGCCGGTCGCTTTGCGATGGAATCAGGAACGGGCTTGGCTTTCGACGAAATAAGCCTTAACCCGTCGGAGTGCTCCCGGCGGGTTTTGTTGTTTTGGACCCGGAGGATTTTTTGCGTATTGCGCCGATGAACCAATAAATACTTGGGATGATAAACTCGGCAAAGCAGAACAGAAGCGCCCCCTCCCAGGACAGGAAAGAAATAATTTCCGGCGGGGTTCTAACAATGGACAAGGAGTATATGGACACAAAGGCGACAACCGGCAAAGTGAAGGGCTTGTGATCCTTTACGCCGGCCAACTGGGCGAGACATAAGACCGCTGTGTAAACAATAAACGACATTTTCACAAAGATGCTGGTTAACCACAAACTAATTAAGATCGGGTCCATTGTTTCGATAAACGAGCCAACGCGAATGAAACGAACCAGTTCCATGTCGGGGTAGACCAGATTAGCTCCCAGCTTCGGTCCAAAGGTCAGCAGAATCGGAATGAGATGCATCAGGATCAACAGCAGCGAAGTGAGTGTAGCCCAGAAAAGGGTTCGGAACACCTTTTTTGGCGTTTCTAGATAAGGGAAAAGCAGAAACAAGAAAGCCATCTCGCCAAAAATAGCCATGGTATCTACAATTGAGGCCCACATATCCTTCACCGACAGATGGTTTATCAAGGCGGTGAACATATCCAGTTCCATCTCTTGAAATCCGATGAACGGAAGACAGATTAAGGCGGCGGCAAAAACAAGAAAAAAGCCTTCTGCCATTCGGAAGATGGTCAAGATCCCGCAGCGTACGGCATAGGCAACACATACTCCAAAGATGGCAACCACCGCCCAATCCGGCGTACCAATCAAATATTCCGATAACAAGAAATCAGCAAGCTCCCTTAAATTGAGGGCAGCCAGAAAGAGATGAAGCAGCACGATATAAAGGACGAAAATGAAATGAAGGGGGCGGCCCACCACTTTGCTCCCGAATTGAACAAAAAATTCGTTGGGGCGGGAGGAAGCGAGCTTATAGGCCGGGTAGCAAAATAGCAGCCCCAGCAAAGCGCCTACCAAGACGGCCATCGGCGTGGAATACTTGCTGCCTCCGAGCAGCATCGCTGTATAAAAGGCGATGACTGTGGTGAAGGATTGCAAGCTGAAAAGCGCAAATATTTGATTGGTTGTAATGTTATTAAGCATGCTTTCCGCCTCCTAAAGTCCCGTGTCAATACGATCTGCCCAGCAATGTATGGCATAAATATTGGAACATGATGATCACATTCCATTGTTCCTTCAGTTTAAATGTGACTTCTGAGGTGATGAAGAAACAGATGGAGACGAGCAGTACGGTCATTCGGGTTTTCAGCTGGACGCCCTCTTTTTTCTGCATCATCCAGTCTACCGTCATAATGAGTACATACAGGATACCAATATAGACCACGTCGATCCCTCGCTATCTATTGGTTTCGTGAACCACCGAACGATAAACGCCGCCCGTACGGTTTACACGGATATTAACGTCAACCTCAATCGGGAGTTCGTTGGCGTAATAATTTTTCCATTGATCCTGCATCGTATGCCAAACTTTTGGATATTTCCAATCCAGATATTGTCTCATGAGGAAAGCGTCGGAACGGGCTTGACGGGTCTTGTTCAGAACGCGGATGAACTGCTCTTCCACGTCTTTACTCAGGATTTCTTCCAATTGTTGAATAACTTGCGGATCCTTCAAATCGATGTGAGAGAGCGAGGATTCCACATAAGCTTTGGCACTGCTAACGAGCCGGAACGAGACCTGATCTCCCTGTACTTTCGGTTTAATGTCCGTCTTTATTTCCTCGATGTAAAAGCTCATCTCCTTCCCATCGGTGGGAGAGGAGATCGTGAGCGTCGTATTTTTAAGCTGGGAGCTGATCCACAGCGCGGTTTGATGCTCGAGAGGGGTGAGCACGGTCTTTGCCATTTTACCGTTGCTGAAGATCGCTGCACCTCCGGAACCCATCCAACGGTTCTTCTTCGGATCCTCTTGCGCCACTCCTGGGAGTTCCCCGAAATACATCAGCGGGATTAGAATATCCCCTCCTTCATATAATGCCAGCTTGTAATCCTTGATTGTGGTGTCTAGTACATAGTGATTGTTGACGTATTTTCGCAGGATGTCACTGAGAATACGTTCAAACACCATCGGTGCTTTCGTTATCTCTTTAACATCGCCGGGTGTTATAAACAAGCTAGCACTCAGTCGGAAGGAAGGCTGGCGGAAGACGAATTCGACAACCTGGTCCAAGCCATACTCCGCCTGTCTTCGGCCAATCACGACGATGCGGGTTTGACCAAAGGTAATATTCCGGGGCACGTCGATTTGAATTAAATTTAAGGCCTGGCTTAGATTTTCTGCTCGCCTGGTCACAAAGCTAAACGGATCCCCTTGGGGTTGTCCTGTCCCGCCGGATTCCCCCGGAATCATCCGGTTGGGGAGCGGAATTCCTAAGGTCAGCTCCGTCTGCCCGTCCTCTGTTCGATCGATCAGCACCGTGTTCACAAACGCCCGGTTGTTTAGCTCCTGGACAGACCAGCATCCGCCAACGCCGATGAAGAGCAAGAAAACCAAAATTGCAGTTACGATAGCGCGATGGATTCTCGTCACTCCAATTCACCTTTCTCCTTTGCCCAACCCCGTGGATTTGAGTTTTGCCGGATTTCGTTGTTCGAGAGCTGCAACGGGCGCTTACGCATTTTCCACCAGGGAGCCCGAAGGAACGTGTCGCCCAAATCCTTGCCCATCAGCGGGGCAATCGGGGACATATAGGGAATCCCAAAGGACCTCAAATTGACCATATGGATGTAAATCAGAATTAACCCGCAGGTCAAACCGTACAATCCGAACATGGAAGCTAAGATCATGATCGGAAAACGCAGCAATCGAAACGCCAAACCTAAATCGAAATGGGGGATGATAAACGAAGCAATCCCCGTTAATGATACGATGATCACCATGGCCGCCGAGACAATACCCGCCTGGACGGCGGCGGTGCCAATGATTAAGGCGCCGATAATGGATACGGCTTGCCCGATCGATTTTGGAATCCGAATAGAAGCTTCGCGGAGAGCTTCAAACGCCAGTTCCATCGCAAATGCTTCCCATAGCGCCGGAAAGGGAACGATTTCCCGCGAAGCGGCGATCGTAATCAGCAGCTGTGAAGGGATCATTTCCGGATGAAACGTGGTCACTGCGATATAAATCGACGGCAAGGTTAAAGAAGCAAATACGAAAAAATAACGAATCCAGCGAATCCAGTTCGCCGCGATATAACGCTGGTAATAATCCTCTGCCGATTGCAGCAGCATCGGCAATGTCACCGGAGCGAGCAACACGATCGGTGAACCATCTACGATGATGGCAATTCTCCCCTCCAACAGCGCTGCGGTGACGACGTCAGGGCGTTCCGTGTACTGCAGTTGCGGAAAAGGCGAATAAGGGTTATCCTCGATGATTTCTTCCACGTAGGCGGAGCCCAGAATTCCGTCCATGTCGAGGTAAGAAAGTCGACGCTGCACTTCCTTCACGAGTTCCGGTTTACATACGTCCTCCACATAAGCCAGCACGATACCGGTTCGTGTTTCCCGGCCTTTATTGACCGTTGGCGTTTTGAGATGCGGACTCTTGATCCGGCGGCGAATCATGGTCAGGTTCTTCTCCAAATCCTCGATAAAGGCTTCTCTCGACCCGCGGATGACGGATTCATTGGGGGCTTCATCGATGCTGCGCGTCGGGTAAGCCGAAATGGAGAATGTCAACATCCGCATATCCCCGTCGATCATTAGCAAAGCTCCGGCATTCAGGATGGCTTGAACCGCTTGATTCAAGTCATCGATGACCGTAGCTTGAGATACGCTTAGTGCCTTGTCTTCGAACAGGAACTGATAAATATCTTTCTCTTGCAGCTGCGCGGATTCTCGCTGCAAGCTGCGAACGATAAATTGCTGGACCGTCTCCTGCGCAATCATCCCGCGCACATAGATTAAGGCGCACGGTTGCCCTGAGCTGATTGTAAATTCCCGATAGATGATGTCTGAGGTGTCCTTTAGCACCTGCTTCAACCAATCTAACCGAGCTTGTAAGCTTTGATCGGCAGCGGGAGCGGGCGAATCCGCACGGCTTGGGGGAAGTGTCGGAGTTTTGCCAGACTTTCCCCCGATGGAGTGCTTTCGGCGCTGCAGCTTTCTGATGATGGGCATGGAACGTCCTCCTTCCTAGCCGACTATTCCCAGTTAAGATGCGCCGTTTACAGGAGAAATATTCTAATTCTTAGCAGAACCGGAGTAAAAACCAAAGTCAATCGCAACGAGATTATTTTTGAAGCAAGTTGGTAATAAAGGGTAACGACATCATCGAAAGGATCAGTTGATTGGAGAAGGGTTCTCATGCCAAGAATAATGTTATACGGCGGTTTTTATTTCGTTAACATTTCCGTCGCTATATATCGCCCTGGTGTCCTTTCACCAGGGGATGATTCCTTCCAAGCTGGCCTTTTCTACGGGATCATCCTGACCCTCATCATGATCTGCATTCACCTATCGAGACTGAACAGCTCCGGGGTTCCTTATTTAACGCCGTTGTCCCCCAGCTTTTATCGCGACTGGCGGGATATGGTCATTCGAGCCCCCTTACCGATGCTCACGAAGCGGCCCCAATTTAAGGCCCGCACCAAAGTTCGAGGCTCAACGGTGGAAACCAAATGAGAAAGGAGGACAATAGCTGAGGTGGGTATGGAGATCCGCCATGGAAGCGGAAGTGACGAGCTAAGGTCTTTTGGCCTGGATTTCAGTGAACAAGGCAGCAGCAGCCACCCCATCAAAACACGCCTTTAGGACTATTCAGGGCGGAGTGTGTTTGCGCGATATTTATAAGTATAAGGTAGATTTTAGGCGATGTACGCGCAGATTAAGAAGGGGGGGTCATATGAGAACTCACGTCATGGAGCTTCAGGAAGGGGACCGTCTGAGAACCGATGTGTTTAATCGAGCCGGTTTGCACATTCTTCCGAAGGGGACAAGCATTCATGCGGAGGAAATTGCCCTGCTGATTCGGCAAAGTATCGATTACGTCGATATCGAATTGCGCGAAGGGGAAGTTGCCCTGAACTCTGGTAAGAATTCAAGCTTCATCCAGCGTTTGCGCGATAACTTTTATTTTACGGTGAAGGGGTATCAGACGTTATTTTTAGAGGCGCTGACGACAGGGAAGTTTAATCAATCCATGGTTGAGCAGCATTTAGTGCCCATGCTTGAGGTCCTGGATCGAAATAAGGATGTCGTGTCACTCCTGATCGCCTTCACTGAAGAGGATGTTAATATTTATAACCACTCGTTGCAGGTAGGTCTGTTGTCCTATTATATTGCCACCTGGCTTGGACACCCGCCTAATGAATGTTATGAAATCAGCAAAGCGGGTTATCTGCACGATATCGGGAAGAGCCAGGTACGCCAATCGCTTCGCAACCGCGAGCATGAATTAACTGGGGAAGAACGGGAGGAAATGAATCGTCATACTTCCTACGGTTATGAAATCATCCGCCGATCGACAGGGGAAGAAGTGACGGCCCTCGTCGCACTTCAGCATCATGAACGGGAGGACGGCTCCGGTTTTCCGGCCAGCTTACGCAAAGAGAAAATCCATCCTTATGCCGAAATTGTTGCGGTAGCCAATGAATACATAGCGATGACGTCTCCAGACGCATCAGGTTCGCGGCAGGATATCTTGACCGTGCTGCGAAACATTTATAATCTCGGATTCGGCAAGCTGAATGAGAAGGCGGTTCAAGCGTTGACTGCCAATCTCCTGCCGAATTTCATCGGGAAGAAAGTGAAACTAAGCAACGGCGAAACGGCGACGATCGTATGGAACAACCCTACCGATATTTTCAAACCGTTGGTGCAAATCGACGAATGGCAGTTCCGGGATTTGTCGAGAGAACGAAATATTGAATTAGTACATGTGTTTGTCTAAAATTTCATCAATCCAGAGGAAACAACCCGCTTCTCAATCAAAAGAGAAGGGGTTGTTTTTTTGTTCGTACTACTTGGGATAGAAATGGCAGGTTTACTTGCTGTTTCTCCCGTCGTCATAACTGAGCTGCCATTCGATGCCGTATTTGTCCTTTAGGTTGCCGTAACAAGGGCTCCAGAACGTTTCTTGCAGCTCCATTTTAACCGAGCCGCCTTCTTTGAGGCGCTCAAACGCGGTAGTGATTTCCTCCCGATTGGTGCTGATCAGCGCCAAACTGATATTGGTTCCAACGGTATAAGGGGAACCCGGGAACACATCGGAGAACATCAGGTTGCTGCCGCTTATCTTCAAGTTGGCGTGCATGACCCGATCCTTCGCCTCTTCAGGAAGCGTATAATCCGGCTCTGCGGAGTGCGCTTCGCCGTAGGTCATGATTTGCGGCCGCTCCACGCCAAACGCCTGGGCGTAAAACTCAACCGCTTCACGGCAGTTGCCGTCGAAATACAAATATGCGTCAATCGGCATATCAATCTCCTCCCTTAAAATCGCTCGCTTATTCACATTTGACTCCCTTACATCATACCCAGAATCCGCGAACTCGAATCAGACAAAATCCATTACTGGGAGATATTAACTCCAATTTATTTACACTATTTTAGAAAGAACATTTGATGAGAGATAAGGGATATATTCAGTAAGATAGAGACTTTTTGTTTACATTGCGATAATATAATTCGTAAATTAATATCATAAAGATGTTTATACTTTAAAATAAAATTCCAAAACTTAATGAATGAATTTCCAAAAAATTTCACATGGTTTGCTTGTTTTTTGTCAGCTTTGCGCTTAAGATAGGATTGCAAGTCTAGTAAACATATCCAAATAGTGAAGTAGGTATGAAGATGGCAATTCATGATAATATTTTGATCAAAATTCGCGATATGAAGGAGAATCTGACGCCGGTCGAGCGCATGGTAGCGGAATATATTCTCGCTAATACGGAAGACATTCCCCACCTGTCGATCAAAAGCTTGGCCAAGCTGAGCAAAACAAGCGATGCTTCTGTGCTTCGGTTCTGCAAAACGATGGGATACAGCGGTTACCGTAGCTTTATCGTCAGTATTTCAGCGGCGCTTGGCTCGATGGACGACGAGCGGAAGGACCAGTACACGGATATCCAACCGGGCGACGACCTGGATACGATTATCGCCAACATTTCGCGCAACAATATGAAGTCCATTGAGGATACGTTAAGCGTGCTGGATCGCGGTGAGGTTGCCCGTGCCGTTAAAGCGCTGCGTGCCTCCAACCGCATTGTGTTCTTTGGGATCGGCGCCTCCGGATTGGTGTGTCAGGACGGGGAACAGAAATTTTCACGAATTAATAAAATGTGTCATTCGTACACCGATGGGCACAGTCAGTTGACCGCGGCGACATTGCTTGGCAAAGGTGACGTTGCCATCTTCGTCTCTAACTCCGGAAATACCTTGGAAATCATAGAGACACTGGAGATTGCCAAGAAGAACAACGCTACGACCGTCGCCATTACCAAATACAACAAAAGTGAGCTTGCAGATAAGGCGGATATCCTGCTTGGCATTTCCACACCCGAGATCACCATGCGTAGCGGGGCGATGGGTTCCCGGATTGCGATGCTAACGATCATTGATATGCTGTTTGCTGGGGTGGCCAGTGCGGAATATCAAAATGTGAAGAAGTATTTGACCAAAACGCACAGTATTTTAGCCGCGAAACACAAAAGATAAGAGTATCAACTCCACGAGACATGGGATCCTGACGATCCAATGTCTTTTTTTGTTGAAAAAAGGAGTAAAAAATCAAAAATATATTACATAGTAAAATTTTATTTCAAAAACTATTGACGGGGTAAAGTTTACCACCGTAAACTAAGACTCAAGTAAAGGGTGGATCAAACCAGATCATCAGTGAGGAGAATGAAGACGCCATGGAAGAATATTATGCAGGTCTGACGACGGAGGCTATCAACCAGAACACGCTAAGGATTGATGAATGCTCGACCGAAGAAATGCTGCGTCTGCTGAATCGGGAGGATGCCACGGTGCCCGCCTCCGTTGCTGCGGAAATTCCGCAGATCACCAAGGCGGTGGATCTTCTGCACCAACTGCTGATGCAGGGGGGGAGAATGTTTTATATCGGGGCAGGAACTTCTGGTAGATTGGGGGTGCTGGATGCTTCGGAATGTCCACCAACCTTCGGCGTTGATCCTGAGCTGGTGCAAGGGCATATCGCTGGTGGAGACATCGCTTTAAGAGCAGCTGTCGAAGGTTATGAGGATAACGAAGAGGAGGGGATCGCATTAATCGAACGGCTTGGGGTGACGAACAAGGATGCTGTGATCGGTATTTCTGCCAGCGGCAGCGCCAGCTTCGTCATCGCCAGCCTGAAGAAAGCTGCCGAGCTGGGGGCGACGACCATTGGCATCGTCAACAACAAGGCATCCAAGCTGGAGGCCGTCTGCGATATTTGTATCTCACCTGTCGTAGGGCCGGAAGCGATTATGGGTTCAACCCGTCTGAAGGCGGGAACGGCGCAGAAGCTGGTGCTTAACATGCTCACGACCTGCACGATGGTGAAGCTGGGGAAAACGTACAATAACCTGATGGTGGACTTGAAGGCTAGCAACAAGAAGTTGTATGACCGTTCCATCCGCATCCTCAAAATCGCCACCGGCGTCGACAGCGCAACCGCTGCGAAAGTGCTGGAAGAGGCATCGCTGAACTGCAAGCTTGCGATCCTGATGATTAAGACGGGGATGGAGGCCAAGGAGGCCGAGCGCGTATTAAGCGAGTGTGACGGAAATCTCAAGCTGGCTATTCGCACACAAAACAAAGTGGTTTAGCACGATAATCCAGGGGGAGGATTTTTTGCTATGAGAAAAATGCATGTATTGGCATCCGTATTGGCATTAACCATGTCGATCAGCTTATTGACGGCATGCGGGTCGGGGAACAAAGCCGCGAACGGCGGCAATTCCGCCGCTCCCAACAACACGAATGGCGCCGCTGAAGCGCCTGCCGAGGCCAAAGACACGATCACCGCGTTACTCCCGCCGGTTTCTGGCAACTTCCAAAGTCGTTTTGAGGAAATCGAGAAGGACTTCAACGCCCTTTATCCCAATTTAACCTTAAAGATTGAACCGGCCAGCTGGGAGGACATGACGCAGAAGCTGGATACGCAGGTTAACGCCGGCAGTCCCCCAGACATTGCCTTTATCGGATCGGATGGGATCTCCAAATACGTGCAGCAAGGGATGTTGATGGACATCACCGATACAGTGACCCCGGAAATGGTCGCGGATTTTGATCCGACGCCGCTCGAATACATGAAGAAAGCGGATGGATTGTACGGGTTCCCGGCCTACATGGAGGTTCACGCCCTTGGCGGCAATAAGCAGTTCCTTGAAGAAGCGGGAATCGATTGGAAAAGCGTGCAGCAAAACGGTTGGACGTACGAAGAGTTCCGCGAAGCGATCAAAAAAGGCGTCGTGAAGGAAGGCGATACGATCAAACGGTACGGCTTCGTGTTCGCAACAGCCGGGGTGACGGCCAAGGATTATCTGAACATCCTTATCAAAAATGCCGGAATGCCAGCCGCGTTCACCAAGGACCTGAAATTTGCTTACACCAGCAAAAATTACTTGGAAGTGCTGAAGGCGGTCCGGCAGATGATCGATGACGGCTCGATGCCGAAGGAGCTGAGCTCCGTCGATGCCGGCAAACGCTGGAACATGTTCCTGACCGGTCAAACGATGATTACCGGGAAAGGGCTGGCCACCTTCGAGAACTCGGCGAACCAAAACAACGAGAAGCTGAAGGCGAATGACGGCAGTGCGGTAGCTGGCAGCATTCCGGTTGAATACATCGTGCTTCCTGTACCAACATTCCTGGGCCAAGAACCGATCTCCAGCACGGTCGTGGACGGTTATGTCACCTTCCGCGGCAAGAAGGAGCCCACGGCCGAGCATAAGGCTAACGTCGTGAAGGCGGCTTACTTCCTGGCCAGCGGCAAAGTAGCAGCGTTGACGAACAATGACTTGTTTGCGGCTCACATTACGAAGAGCGGCAGAGAAGCAGCGAAGGACCTGACGGTGAACCGTAACCCGGATAACGTGGCCGCGGTCGAAACCCTGTTATCGCATGCCAACCCGGCACGTCCGGACATCCCGGTAGAGCTTGGTGCACAGGCGATCAAGCTGGAGGATGAAGTGATCATTCCGAAGCTGCAAGCTTTGTTAGCTGACGAGATTACGCCGGAGGAAATGTATGAAGCCGTCAAAAAAGAAGCGATTAAGATGTTTGGGGAAGACGGCGTTGTGATCGACTAGCAAATGAAGGATCGGATAGCCGTGCGTGATGGACCGCGGCTATCCGAACCGTTTTTTTTACACTAGCGAAAAGGAGTTTGGACACGATGGCCCAGTTGGCAAAAATGCGGACGGCAGGCCCAACAAAGAAGAAAATGCTGCGGATCAAGGGAGACACTAGCTGGGCTTATGCTTTTATCGCCGTGGCGCTGGTCGTCTATGCAGTATTTACGGCCTATCCCGTTGTCAGTGCTTTGATCATTAGTTTTCAGGAATACAAACCGCTGGGTTCCCAGTTTGTCGGGTGGGAGAATTATGTGAACACCTTCTCCGATACCTTATTTTGGAAATCGATCAAGAACACGATCGTTTATACGCTTCTGACGGTTCCGGTATCTTTGTTCCTGTCTTTTGTCATCGCGATTATGATCCATCCGCTGCGTAAAGGAATGCAAACGACATTTAAAGCGATCTATTATTTGCCGGCGGTGGCTTCCGGTGTGGCCTTGTCGGTCGTCTGGCTATGGATCTTTGATCCGATGACGAGCGGGATCTTAAACCAGCTGCTGGGCCTGTTTGGCATCACGAACCAGAACTGGCTGGGCACCAGCTCGACGGCGATGTTCTCGCTGGTGTTGATGGCATGGCTGTCCAGTCACGGCACGAGCATTATCATCTATTTGGCGGCGCTGCTTGGCATCGATAATAGTTACTACGAAGCGGCGGAGCTAGATGGGGCTTCGTTCCTCCAGAAGCTCTGGCACATCGTGATCCCGTGCCTTAAGCCAACAACGCTGTTCCTGTTGGTCACCGGCGTGATCGGCTCCTTCCAGGTGTTCCAGAACGCCTATCTGATGACCGGAGGCGGTCCAGACAACGCGACAACGATGGTGGGGTTGCTGATCTTCAACAATGCCTTCAAGTATTTTGAATTCGGAGAGGCGGCGGCACAATCCTTGATTCTGACGGTGATTATTGCCGGCATTTCGCTGCTCCAGTTCAAATTTATGGGCAGCGACATCGAATATTAGCGCGGGAGGGAGGATGAACCATGGCACTATACAGCACCCATACCGGCCATCCATACGTTAGGCGAATCCGCAACGCAGGGCTCATGATCGTTCTTCTGCTTTTTGCGCTGGCGACGCTGTTTCCGATCTACTTCATGATTATTTCCTCCTTCGGCGATCCCGTGGAAGCGGGGGCCTTAAGCTATTCGTTGTGGCCGGGCAAAATATCGCTGGATTCCTACAAGTTTTTCTTCGACTATAGCGAGTATTCCTACCGCTGGCTGTTAAATTCGCTGATTGTGGCAACCAGCGTAATGGTGTCTAATGTCCTCTTTGCGACCTTGGCTGGTTACGCCTTCTCCAAAATCCGTTTCCGCGGCAGATCGGTGCTGTTTTCGATTATGCTCTGCGCGATGATGATTCCGTATCAAGTGACTCAAGTGCCGCTTTACATTTTGATCGTTAACGTGTTTCAAATTGAAAATACGTATAGTGCGTTGATTATGCCGGGACTGGTCACGGTATTCAACATCTTCCTAGCCAAGCAGTTCATGACCTCCATTCCGACGGAAATTTTGGAATGCGCGAAGGTGGAAGGTTGCAACCAGCTTCAAATGTTCACCAAGATCGTTCTCCCCCTCTCCAAAACTGTGATGGCGGTCATGGCCATTTTAACCTTTATGGATAGCTGGAACACGTTCTTCTGGCCATTTCTTGTGACAAACACGATGGACATGCAAACGATTCAGGTGGGGCTCAAAAACTTCCGATTCGCGAACACCACGTATTTTGCTCCCATGATGGCGGGGGCAACGATCTCGGCCTTGCCCATGTTCGTTTTGTTCTTTAGCTTGCAAAAATATTTCCTGGAAGGCGTCACCGTTGGAGCGGTGAAGGGTTGAACATGGAGGTGAGGAGATGGAACGTCCAAACGGAACCTCTGCGGCTTACCGCTATGCGGTTGGTTTAATGTCGGGAACTTCGGTCGACGGCATCGATGCCGCCGTGGTGGCCATTCGCGGTGAGCTTGATGGGAGCGAAAAACCGGAAGTCCAGCTGGTGGCGTATGAGAACACGTCTTATCCGGATCAGGTCCGAGCAGAGATCTTTGCGATGTTTGATCCCCGGCAAGCGACGATCGACCGGGTGGGCCGTCTGAACGTTTGGCTAGGCGAGCTGTTCGCCCAAGCAGCGCTGGCCGTGATTCGGAAAGCGGGATTAACCCCCGGCGATATCGCCTGGATCGGCTCCCACGGCCAAACCATTTATCATGCGCCGGACGCGGGTAGCGAGGACGGCCTTGATTTACGGTATACCGTACAAATCGGGGAAGGGGCTGTGATCGCGGCCCGGACGGGAATCCCTTGCGTCTCCGATTTTCGCGTCGCTGATATGGCGGTGGGAGGTCAAGGGGCTCCGCTTGTGCCGTATACGGAATATTTGCTGTACCGGGAGGAGAAGCGGACGCTGCTGCTGCAAAATATCGGGGGGATCGGCAATATGACCGTTCTTCCCCAAAACTGCCGGCCCGATGAGGTGTATGCGTTTGATACGGGGCCCGGGAACGTGTTGATCGACGGGGTGGTGACGCGGCTTACGAAAGGAGCGGCAACGATGGATGTCGGCGGAAGTCTGGCCCGGCGCGGCCAAGTGCATGCTGGATTGCTTGAAGAATTAAAGCGCGAGCCCTATTACCAGCAGCCGATTCCGAAGTCAACCGGTCGAGAGCTTTTTAGTGCTTCCTACATGGATCGCCTGCTGGAGGATCAGGCCCGGTATGGCCTTTCGGCAGAGGATTTGGTGGCTACCGTCACCCGGCTTACGGCGTGGACGATCGGCGAAGGGTATCGCCGGTTTGTCCGGGCCCAGCATGCGGCCGATGTGTTGATCGTTGGGGGAGGCGGGAGCTATAATCCCGTGCTGATGAGCAAGCTGCAGGACGAGATGAATGCGATGGGGGTTGCCGTGATGACTCAAGAGGATCTGGGGTTTCACAGCGACGCCAAAGAGGCGGTGGCGTTTGCGTTATTAGCCGGCTGCACGCTGGACGGGGTGCCAAACAATCTCCCGCGGGTAACCGGGGCGGCTCATCCTGTGGTGATGGGGAAGATCAGTTATTCGCCTCCGGAGCGGGAATGACAGTTGGCCAACGTCAATTCATGAGAGAGGATGGCATCATCATGGTTGAAAACGGGATTGATCGGCTTTCGGAATATGCCAAGCTGCTGCAAGGCCATCGGCTTGGGTTGATCACAGCGCCGACCGGCCTCACCTCGGACTTTGTGTCTACGATTCAGGTGCTGCATGACGAGTTTCATTTGACGGCATTGTTCTCGCCCGAGCATGGCGTTCGCGGCGATCAGGCAGCCGGTGCTCTGGTAGACAGCTATATCGATCCGATCACGGGGGTGCCGGTACATAGCCTTTACCGGAAGGATTCCAAGCGGCTGACACCAGAGATGCTAGAGGAAGTTGATGCGGTCGTCTATGATATTCAGGATGTGGGCATACGGTACTATACTTACATTTATACCTTGCTTTACGCGCTGGAGGATTGTGCTGCAGCGGGCAAATCTTTTATTGTGCTGGATCGGGTAAATCCGCTGGATGGCGTCACGGTGGAAGGCAATGTGCTCAAGCCGGGGTTTGAGTCTTTTGTCGGCAACTACCCGCTTTGCGTGCGGTACGGCTTAACTGCCGGGGAAGTGGCCCGCATGGTCAACGAGCAAATGGGCTGGAACGCCGAACTGCATGTGATCCCATGCCGGGGGTGGAACCGGAGCATGCTCTATCCGGAAACCGGCCGGATCTGGGTACACCCGTCGCTGAATATACCTCGGTTCGAGACCGCCTTATTGTATGGGGGCACCTGCTTGTTTGAAGGGACAAATCTATCGGAAGGGCGCGGCACGACCTTCCCGTTTGAAATGATTGGCGCGCCTTATATTGAACCGGAGAAACTGGCGGTGGAAATGAATGCGAAGCGTTTGCCGGGCGTGTTGTTCCGACCGGTGTATTTTAAGCCAACGACGTCCAAACACGAGGATGAGCTCTGCGGCGGCGTCCAGTTATATGTGACCGATCCTCGGGCGCTGCAAGCGGTCGAGACCGGATATATCCTACTGGATACGATTCGTCGAAACTATGAGGCGTTTGCTTTCCTGCCGCCGATGAAGGAGAACCGCTTGTCGTTCATCGATATGCTGAGCGGTGACAAGCTCCTTCGCGAAGGGACCTTGCCGCTTCCGGAGATGCTGGAGCAATTTCGGGAAGAAAGCAAGGCGTTTGCCGAGATGAAGCAGCAATATCATCTCTATGCCTGAGGGGGATCGGCGGCTAAATCGGAGGTTTAGACGTTGTTCATCGGATTGATTAGCAGCAGACAAGGGAGGCGATATTAGGGTGAGATATGTCGTTGGCATCGACGGCGGCGGTACCAAAACGAAAGCGACGGTGGCGGATGAGACGGGGAATGTTGTTCGCTCGTTCGCCGTCGGTCCGCTTAATCTCAACGGTCAGGATGCCGGATCGGTGGAACAAACGCTAGATCATCTGCTGCGGATCGTAGCGGAGGTTTGCGGAGGGCTAGAACATTGCGTGCAGATGTGCCTCGGTGCGGCGGGGATTAGCAACCCTGTCGCGGCGGAGCGGCTGACGTCGCTGATCCGATCCGGCGGTTACCGCGGCGGGCTCGACCTGGTTGGCGATCACGAAACCGCCTTGTGCGGCGCATTAGACCGCTCGCACGGCCTGATCCTGATCGCCGGCACCGGGTCGATCTGCTTCGGGCGGAACGCTCGCGGGGAAACGCATCGAACTGGGGGATGCGGCCACCTGATCGATGACGAAGGCAGCGGCTATTCCATTGGCCGCGAGCTGCTGAGCGCGGTCGTCCGGGCGGCGGACGGACGAAGCGGCCCCACGGCGATCACGGAGCTGGTCTATGCGCAGCTGGAGATCGATTCGGTGCGGCAGCTTATCGGATTCGTGTACAGCAAGGACACGAACAAGAAGGACATTGCCGCACTGGCCCCGCTGCTGTCGCCAGCCTGCGAGCTTGGCGACAGCACGGCGCTGGCGATCGCGCGGCGCAGCGCGATCGCTTTGGCGGAGATGGCCGCTCCCGTGGCCAGCCGGCTCGCCCTGGAGGAGGGCGAGCTGGCGCTGGCCGGGAGCGTGCTGCTCCGCAGCGCGCACGTGCAGGCGGGCGTCAGGGAAGCGCTGAACGAGCGCTTCCCTAGGCTCACCTGCACGCTGCCCAAGCATGACGCAGCCTACGGCGCGGTCATGCTGGCGCTGCGCGCGCTTGCACCCGGGCGGGGCTAAGCCGCCCGGGCGCACAAAAGGCGTTTCCCTTAAGGTTACATCAAGGGAACGCCTTTTATTTGTGGTCTGATCAGCAGAACCTACAGGGCCCGGTCTAATAGATCCATAATATGCACGGCTTCCATCTGCCCATTCAAGCCGGCTCGGTGAATTCCTTGCTTCATTTGCAGCAGACAGCCCGGGTTGGAGGTGACGATAAGGTGGGCTTTCGTATCCTGGACTTGTTCCATCTTGTCGTCCAAGATCTGCATCGACATCTCAATTTGAGTAAGGTTATACGTACCAGCCGAGCCGCAGCAGCTATCCGGCTGGCGCATTTCAACGAGCTCCAGTCCCGGGATGCGGCGCAGCAGCTCACGGGGCTGGTTGCGCACACCTTGACCGTGGGCGAGATGGCACGAATCTTGATACGTGACTTTGCAATTCAGCGGCTTGCTGAACTGGAGAGGAGGGAGCTCGGCCAGCAGCTCGTTCGCGTCGCGGTTGCGGGCAGCAAACCGCTTGGCCCGTTCCTCCCAAACCGGATCGCCTTTGAACCAGTGCCTGTATTCCTTTAACGCCGCCCCGCAGCCTCCGGCATTGTTGACGATGAAGTCAACGCCGGCCTGCTCAAACGCCTCGATATTCCGTTTGGCTAACTCCTTGGCGCCGGCCATCTCGCCGGAATGGGCGTGCATGGCCCCGCAGCAGTTTTGCGCTTCGACAAACACGACGTCGCAGCCGGCTTTCGTTAACAGCCGCGCCGTTGCCTGATTTGTCTCGAAGAACATCACGTCCATCACGCAGCCGGTGAACAATCCGACTGTCAGCTTGGTTTCCCCTTCAGCTTTCATTCGTTGTTCCCGCTTGCGGCGCTCGCGCGGGGAAGCAACCGTTTCGACCGCCTTTTGCATTTCG
Source organism: Paenibacillus sp. p3-SID1389 (assembly GCF_025151705.1). Lineage (NCBI taxonomy): Bacteria > Bacillati > Bacillota > Bacilli > Caryophanales > Paenibacillaceae > Paenibacillus > Paenibacillus sp. p3-SID1389. The sequence goes on from NZ_JALXVO010000018.1 coordinate 55,186, forward strand.
CGCAGCGCCTTAGGCAGTACCCGGATCAGGCCGGTCCGATTGGCAAAGGCTTGCAGACCCAGCGCTTGAACGCCCCACAGGATATTCCCCAGACGACGAACGCGTTTCGGATACGGGAAAATTCGTTGGAAAATCAAGCTGCGCAAAGCTGAGGGCTTCACTGTCTCTTGTTTCGTTTCCTGTACGACCTGGCGAGCCGTTTCCAGCAAACTTCCGTAAGGCACGCCGGCCGGACAGGCCGTTTCACAAGCCCGACAGCCCAAGCAGGCGTTCATATGCTGCTCGAATTCCTCATTTACAGGGAGCTGACCAGTAGCCACGCCCTTCATTAAAGCGATCCGTCCGCGGGGACTGTACGTTTCCAGACCCGTTTGCTGATAGGTCGGGCAGGTAGGCAGACAGAACCCGCAGTGCATGCAGTTCATAATTTCATCGAGATCAAACGGTTGTAGGCGGTTACCGTCCGAATGGGGCAAAGGGAGGGTCGCAGTTCCGCCGCAGACAGGGGAGGTGAACTCCTTGCGTACCATATGTTTTTCTCCGCTCATCGCTGCACCACCAATCTTCGCCGATTAGAAACGGTAAATATTTTGCCGGGATTCAGGATTCCATTCGGATCAAAGGCGGCTTTGATGCGCTGCATCAGTTCCAGGCTGGCTTCGCCGGTCTTCAGGTGCAAGAAGTCCTTCTTGGCCAAGCCAACGCCATGCTCGCCGGTAATCGTCCCTCCCAAGCGAATCGCCGCGTGAAAAATCTCCTCAAACGCCTTCTCAACGCGTTCGATTTCCTCCCGGTTCCGTTCGTCCGTCATACAGGTCGGATGAAGGTTTCCGTCGCCGGCATGACCAAACGTACAGATTTGCAATCCATACTTCTCGGCGATCCGTTCGACTTCCTCCACCATTTCCGCCAGACGGGAGCGAGGAACGGTGGCGTCCTCCAAAATCGTGGTTGGCTTGAGCCGAGAGAGGGCGGACAACGCCGCACGCCGCGCGGCCAGCAGCTTCGCGCCTTCCTCCGGGGAGCTTGCCACCTCTACTCCGGCAGCGCCATGTTCTTTGGCGATCCTAGCGATTCGCTCGATATCGCGGTCAACGACCTCGGCCGGGCCGTCTTGTTCAATCAGCAGCATCGACTTCATTTCCAAGGGGAGACCGAGGCCCGCGAAATCGTCCACGACCTTCATCGTTCCTTGATCCATGAACTCCACGGTGGCCGGGATAATTTTAGAGGCGATGATGGCTTCGACGGTTTTGGCCGCATCCACCAGATTCCGGTAATAAGCGACCAGCGTTCGCTTTGTTTCCGGCAAGGGGAGCAGCTTGAGCGTAACCTCCGTGATGACGGCAAGCGTTCCTTCGGAACCAACGAGTAACCGTGTCATATCATAGCCGGCGACGTCCTTGACGTTCTTCCCGCCGCAGCGCAGGATCTCGCCCGAAGGCAGCACGTATTCAAGTCCCATGACATAATCCTTCGTTACACCATACTTGAGTCCGCGCATCCCGCCGGCCCCTTGGGCGATATTTCCGCCAATCGTGGAAATCCGCATGCTCCCGGGGTCTGGCGGATAGAACAGGCCCATTGCTTCTACGGCTTGATGCAGGTTGGCGGTTACAACTCCGGGGCCAACCGTCGCCGTCAAATTTTCCGTATCAATTTCGTGGATTTGGTTCATCCGGTTCATGTTGAGCACGATCCCGCTTTGGGTTGGAATGGTGCTGCCAGCCAGATTGGTGCCGGATCCCCGGGTGATAATCGGAATCTGGTGCGTATCGGCCAACTGCAAAATGCCGGAAACCTCTTGAGCCGAGGCGGGAAACACGACCGCGTCAGGCAAGGCTTGGTACATCGGCGTGGCATCGTAGGAATAGGCATACAGCTCGGCAGGACGGTCCAACACCCATTTGTCGCCGACGAGGGCTTGAAGCTGCGCTTTCACTTCGGGACTAATCAATTCTCATTCCTCCCGCTTTCTGGTATAAACTTATAATTAGTCAGGTCATCAGATGAATTTTAAATTTGAAATAAATCTACCATATCGCTGGTAAATTGTATAGACTGTAATTTAAGAATGATGTTTGTTTTTAGGAAGGCTGCGGTCGGAAGAGGGAGAAGTCATGGATTTAGGCAAAAAAAATTACGAAATCATCACCGAGGAACTGGAGCGGATCATTGAAACCGGGAAGGTGAAGCCGGGCGAGAAGCTGGAGACGATCGAAAATATGGCCAAACGCTATCGCGTTGGCCGTTCCACAGTCCGCGAAGCGATCAGCCATTTGAAAGCCCGGGGCCTGCTGGAGACGAGGCAGGGAGGCGGAACCTACGTCCGGGCGCAGGCGTTGGAATCGATGGCGGCCCAGCAAATCAAGAACCGCGAGGACTTGCAGCAGCTGCTGGAGGTGCGCAGCATTCTGGAGGTCGGGAGCATCGAGCTGGCGGCACTCCATCGGAGTGAAGCTGATTTGGCTGAGCTCTCAGAGATCGTTGGTCTGATGGAGGAAGCGATCGGGAACGAGGAAATTAGCCAGGTGCATGACGTCAATTTTCATTTGGCAATTGCCAAGGCGACGCAAAACCCGTTGCTCCGTCAAATGATGGAAAGTATCTCGGCCATGATGATGCGTACCATCCGCGACAGCCGGAGCTTGTGGCTGTTCAGCGAGCAGGAATCGGCGCACCGCCTGTTCCAGGAGCACCGCCAAATGCTGGAGGCGATCCGAGAACAGAATCCGCGTGCGGCGGCCGACCTTATGCGGACCCATTTGACCAAGGTAGGACATGCGCTAATGGGAGCTTCGGACAAGCCTGGTGCCCCGGAATCCATTGAATAGATACAAGCACAGAAAAGACCTGAATCATTACGATCAGGTCTTTCTTTAGATTTCAAGACGTATAAGTATTACAAGCTCAACCAGATTACTTCTTATGCTTCGTCACCAGCTTGCAGCATTAGATGGGTTGCCGCCGTTTCCACGCCGTTGACCAGCAGCACGATGCGGTGCTCGCCGGGGTAATGGCGGCGGGTGGACAAGTCGGCCCAGCTATGCCGCCGGGAGCCGCTGAGGCGTGAACCGCCGGCAACTGTTCTGTCCGAGAGCAAAAATAGCTTCCTCGACGTGCGACCTCCGGCTTTGACGAAATCGATGCCGTATTCAATGCGCACCTTGGCCGGTTGACCTGAACGGATCGTCAGCTCGTAACGGAGCTCGCTGCTATCGCCGATGCGCAGCGCGTTTGGCTCGATGACGAGCGACGCATCGGTTGCCAGAGGCTTGCTGTCCTCGCCAGTGGCGTAACCAAACAGCTCCAGCACCTCGGGACCGCCGCGGCGGATCAGCGTCCGGCAGCCATGGCGAATGATCCAGTCGGTGTGCGGGTGGGATCCTTTCCAGCGCCGGGCGATCTCCAGGACCAAGTCCGGGTGGTCCTTGGCGATGTCGTTCAGGTTGTTGGCCACACTCTTGCGGACATACAAGCTCGGATCGGCCTTCAGTTGCTCCAGGATCGGCAGGACCGGCGCCGGATCGCGTTTGAACATCGGCAAAGCTTGTCCCCACGGCAGGCGCGGCCTGCAGCCTTCGCTGGCCAAGCGGCGTACATGCTCATTGTCATGCTTCGCCCATGCCAGCATCTGCCGCATCATCCGCTCGGGATCCCGTTCAATAAACGAACGGACGGCAAACTCTGCGGACGATTTCGATGTAAAACGCTCCAGCGCCTGCATTGCAAGCTCCCAGTCCGATTCGGCCTTACCATACACCTCAACGAAATCGGGAAAGAACAGGTAGGGGAACCCCACGCAGGTTTCATCAATGGCATACAAGATGTCAAGCGCTTCCGAAAACCTTGCGGGCAGCAAAGCGCCCAGCTTTAACGAGATCTGCCGCATCCGCGCCTTGAGCTCCAGGTTGTCCCAAGTTTCGTCCATCACGTCAGCCACGAATCGTTCCATATCGAAGGAAGCGTAGGACTCCTTCACTTTGCTGCCGAATTCACGCAGAAATTCCTCACTATAAATCGATTTTAACGTATCAGCCATATCCATTCTCCGTTCTATTCCAAACTGAAGTTGAAAGTTTCAAGGGTCTATTTTACGATAACGATTTAATTCAGCGCAAACCATTACGATACACGCAGTTAACGTTATTTGATTATAATCTAACCATTTGTTAGTGAAAGGGGAAGCCCCAAATGAATAAATCGGCAATCCGTGCTTGGATTCTGTATGATTGGGCCAATTCCGCTTATGCGACGACGGTGTTGGCTGCCGTGCTGCCCATCTTTTACGCCGGGGTGGCTGCGCAAGGGTTAAGTGAAACAACTGCGGCTTCCTATTTGGCCTATACGCATTCTATCGGCATGGCGCTGGTGGCAATTATCTCTCCCTTGCTGGGATCCATCGCGGATTTATCGGGCCGCAAAACGACGTTCCTGACCTGGTTTGCGCTGCTTGGCATCGCAGGGACGCTTGGGTTCGCGCTCGTCGGACCGGGGGATTGGCTGCTTGCTTCAGCTTTACTTGTGGTGACCACCGTCGGCTTCTCCGGGAGCCTCACCTTATGATGCGTTGCTGCCTGACTTGGTACCCTCGCCATACCGGGATGACGTTTCGGCAAAAGGATATGCAGCCGGATATATCGGCGGCGGGATATTGCTGGCGGTAAACCTGCTGATGATCCAACAGCCGCAATGGTTTGGGATGAAGGATGAGCTTGCGGGCACCCAGCTTTCTTTCTTGACCGTGGGGTTTTGGTGGCTTGTCTTCTCGCTGCCGTTGATGCGAAACGTACCCAACCTCCCGAAACAAGCATCCGGCCTTACCGCTGGAGGATACCTGCGGGCCGCCTCCAAGCGGCTTGGCGGTACGTTTAAGGATATTCGCCGTTATCCGCAGCTGTCTCGGATGATCGCGGCCTTCTGGTTTTACAATGATGGGATCAATACGATTATCCTGATGGCGACGATCTATGGCACGACCTTGGGGATTGGCACGAGCGATTTGATTTTGGCCCTGTTGATCACGCAATTTGTGGGATTTCCCAGTACCATCCTGCTTGGAAAAGCGGCAACGCGTCTCGGCCCCAAACGCGTGTTGATCGCTACGCTGTGGACCTACGTCGTTATCGTTCTCTTGGGCTTTGGCATGAGCAGCGCGTTGCATTTTTATATTCTCGCCGTGATGGTGGGTCTCGTGCAGGGAGGCAGCCAATCGATTTCCCGCTCGATTCTAAGTGAGCTGATGCCGCCGAACCGGACGGGCGAATTTTTTGGTTTCGTCAATATTACAAGTAAGTTTTCTTCCATCTTTGGACCGTTTGCTTTTGGGCTCATTGGACAAATTACCGGCAATTCGCGCATGGGGATCTTGTCGTTGCTGCTGTTTTTTGGCTTAGGAATCGCCGTCGTGATGAAACTGAATCTAAACCGAGGGAAAGCGGATGCCTTGCGGAATGCAGACGATCCCTTCCCTACCGAAACGAAGCCGCCGGCAACGGCTTAAAGCTTACTGGTCGGAAAAAACAAATTAAACCGTCCCCGGCCTGTCCTGTTTCCTGCAAAAATGCTACGATAATTTCTATACAGAACCCTGGAAGATTAGAGGAGTGGAGACCCATGGCCGAAGTCAAAACCAATGCCATGCGCATGCTGGACAAGTCCAAAACGCCATACCAAATCTTTGCTTACGATGCCGAGGACGGGCAAATTCATGGAACAGCGGTGGCGGAGAAGATCGGCAAACCCGCCGAACAAGTCTACAAAACGCTGGTGGCGCATCAAGGTTCATCGTTATTTGTGTTTATTATTCCGGTTGCTGAGGAGCTGGACCTGAAGAAGGCGGCCAAAGCCGCCGGGGTCAAAAAGATTGAGATGCTGCCGCTGAAGGATTTGCAGCAACATACCGGCTATGTCCGCGGCGGCTGCTCTCCGATTGGGATGAAGAAGCTGTTCCCCACCTTTATCGACAGCCGGGCCGAAGGATTGGAAACGATTCTTGTATCGGCGGGACGGATTGGGTTGCAGATGGAACTGACGCCTCATCAGCTAGCGGCCCAAGTCAAAGGGAAATTTGCGCCATTGATTCGTGAAAGCGGGGATTAAAGACGGGGATGAACGAGCCCAAGGATCGCTAAGGGAAACGCAGGATTTGACATGCCGATAACAATCGCCATCTATACTAGAGGTAAAACCTAAACAGAAGGATGGCTGATCCGATGGGAATCCATGCTTATTTTCGCTCCTTAAACGAATTGGAACGCATTTATCGCTGTCCCGGAAGGTTCAAGTTCGAAGAACATAGCGTGGCGGCGCATTCCTGGAAGGTTGTGCAGTACGCCAAGACTTTAGCTGATATTGAAGAACAGCACGGCGTTGCTATAGATTGGAAAAAACTGTACGAAATCACGAGCAGCCATGATTATGGTGAGATTTTTATCGGGGATATCAAAACACCGGTCAAACATGCCTCGGCCGAGCTCAGGAACTTGATTCAGCAAGTTGAAGAAGGCATGGTGCACAATTTCATCGACGAACATATTCCTGTGGAGTTTAAGCCGATCTTTCGCAACCAGCTCCGCGAAGGAAAAGACGGTTCTGTTGAAGGGCTGATCCTGGAAGTTGCCGACAAGCTGGATCAGGTCTATGAAGCATTTGCCGAGCTGCAGCGGGGCAATACGGAGAAAGAGTTCGTCAAGATGTACCGCGATGCGTTGATCAAAATCAAAAATATTCGGCTCCATTGCGTCGATTATTTCCTCCGTGAAATTTTGACGGACATGGTGCTCGAAGGGACAAGCTCGCCCATTGATATTAAGCAGATTACCGAGGAAGCACTGGAGCAAGCGGGTGGAGTTTTAACCCGCGCCTAAAAGTAGCCCATTCCAATTCGCTGGAATGGGCTGTCCCACTGTCATCTGAGATGACTGCGGGATTACCGCTTTTTTCCTTATAAATAAGGTGCAATCCATAAACGGAACAGTTCTGTTGGAGGTCGGTCCCGCTTCCGTTTATCGTTAGTCAGCACAACAACCGTCTCCAAGAGTGGAATGACATAAATGAACTGCCCCCCATATCCGCGAGCATAGAAAAAATCAAATTTCGACTGCCCGTCCTCTCCATAGACGTCCGTCCACCAATGCCAAGCATAACAGCCGCGCCAAGGAGCTTCGACATCAATCGCAGGCTTTACGGATTCCGCCAAACGTTCCGCCTGGATCACCCGCTGGCCTTCCCATTCACCGCCCTGCAAGTAGAGCAAACCAAATTTCAACATGTCCGTTGGACGAAGCCACATGCCAAATCCGCCGGTGTGGATGCCCTGCGGATCCTGCTCCCATCGGTACGTCTCGATGCCCAGCGGGCCGAACAGATGCTCCTCGGCGAATTGGGCGACTGGCATACCGGAGGCTTGGACCAGGATCGCCGACAGCAGCTGCGACGCGCCGGAGTTGTACTCCATCCGGTCACCGGGGCGGTCAGCCATCGGCTGATCCAGCGCAAACTGAACCCAATTAGGCGAACGGGTCATCCGCGGAAAAGAGTTATGCCCGCCAAACTCCGTCCAATTCCACCCGCCCGTCATGGTTAACAGATGACGCAACGTAATCTCACGTTTTCGCTCATCCGGATCTTCCTCCAGCTGCGGATAGAAGCAGCGAATCGGAGTGTCGGGAGGCGGCAGGAGACCGCGGTCCCAGGCGATGCAGAACAGGGCGGAGAGAAAGCTCTTCGTACAGGAGTTAATTTTGGCGAGCTCGTCCACAATTTGTTCGTTCCGGTAATGTTCAAGCACCAGCCTGCCTTGGGTGTGGATTAAACAGCTTCTTAAATCAAGCGGCGCGATGGCTGCCGAAATGGAAGATAAGTTCATAACCTGGATGTCCTTTCTAATGTCGTGGTGCCCAGAGAATAATGGAGACGCCGATCAGACAAATGGCGGCGCCAAGCCAATCGTAGAGATCGGGGGTTTTCTTGTCCACCCACCAGCCCCATAACACAGCGAGCGCAATAAATACGCCGCCATACGCTGCATAAACGCGGCCAAAGTTTGGAAACTTCTGCAGTGTTGGGATGATGCCATATACGATCAGAATCAGGCTGCCAGCGATTCCGTACCATAGCGGTTTGGATTCGCGCAACCACAGCCAAACTAAATAGCCACCGCCGATTTCGGCGAGTCCGGCGACAACAAACAAGAGGATTGCGAGGAGCATGATGCAGCCCCGTCCTTTCACGTTATTTTTACCAAAGATTGTACCATGGATCCGCGAAGATGAAACCTTGATGAAGACGCTGGCGTCTTTGCACGGATGCGCTATAATCAATGTAGAGCAAATTTTCAAAATTAAACTATCAAAACTACAATTAAAGGAGTGGATCCGGATGGAACGTGTCCAATCGGAATCGCAATTCGAACAATTAATTCAAAGAGATCAGTATACGGTGATCAAATTTGATACGACCTGGTGCCCGGATTGCAAGAACCTCGACCGGTTTATCGGGGATATCATCCAGGAGCATCCGGACAAAGAGTTCTACGCGATGGATGCAGAGGAATTCCAGCCGCTGGCTGAAGCCAATGAGGTGCGAGGGATTCCCAGCCTGCTCGTCTATAAAAACGGGGAGAAAATCGCCCACCTGCACAGCAAATTCGCCAAGACGCCGGGGCAAGTCCGCGAATACTTGAAGAGCTTGGCTTAAAGCGGCAGAAGGGATGTTCTTCGCCCAACCTTAATAAGGGGATGAGGAACATGAAAATTACGTCGACTTGACTGTAGCCGGCATCGGACGATTGAGTTTCCATACGCAGGATGAGTTCTCGCTAGCCGCTCTCGGACGGATGGAGGCCGAGGTTTAAATTACGCGTTCAGGGCTGATACCCTTGGATTTGTGGTGGTAACCCGCGCATCCGCCCGAGCCAATTCCGTGACGCCATCCCACAGCACACGGCGGTTCCGCGTATCAAGTCCGGTTGTAGGTTCGTCGAGGAACAGTACCGGGCGGCAGCGGTCAAGTCGAACTTACGAGGTTTTGAGGAGGGAGCGTCAAAGATGAACAAGCTGTGACCAACAATGTGAAATTTCGCACATATAAGTGAAAAAAATCACATTAACAAAAGCCGCTTTTTTTTATAATTCAAACTGAAGAGAAAAACAGGAGGGAAACAACATGAAAATGGTCAAAGGATTGGTTGTAGCCGGGCTTGCTGCAGCACTGCTGGCAGGTTGCGGTTCGAATGACGGGAACTCGGCGGCAAACGCCAATAAACCTGCGGAGCAAACGGACGCCACCACATCGGCTTCGATCGTAAATCAAGCGGATGCGTTCGTGAATGCAGTGAGTGAGAAAGGGACTTGGATCATCGCGATTCTAAACGACTTGACGGTGGATCAAGATGTTGTTGTTGCCGGCGAATTCCACGATAAAAACGATGCGTCGAAGGACATCTACCGCAAGATCGCGTTGTATGCGCAGGATGAAGACCATAATGTTACTGCTTCTTACACCTTAACGGTTCCGAAATTGATCGTACAAAGTGAAAACCTGAGAATTCAAGGCGGTACCGTGAAAGGTGACGTATATGTAGAAGCGAACGGCTTCAACCTGTACGAAAACGCTACGATTGACGGCAACCTTTACTTCGCCAATGCCGACGTGCAAGCCAGCGCGAAAATCGACGGCAAAGTAACAGGTGCAACGGAAGTTAAATAACAGCAAAACGAAGGGCCAACCGAATGAGGTTGGCCTTGTTTTTTTAGATGAAGAACGATTGGATGAAAACATAGATTCCTAAACCAATAATCGCGATACCGCTGATTTTACAGGAGACATAATAGAAATCGCTTGGTTCCGCCTCGCGCACCCATAACCCGTGTAAGGAGAGATGAAATAAGACGTTTTGCAGCTTCTCAAAGCGGAATAAGCTCCATCCGAAAAACATGAGCACATAGGAGCCGTAGTAGAGCAGCAAGCTCCCCTGTTTGCTGTGGTATTCGGGAAAGGCCGCTCGGACGATCATACTAGGACTATACAAGCCAACGTGTTCGTCGATGGGCTGGGGGACACCATTGATGTTCCATGAGATTTCAGGGACCAACTCGCCCTGATCGTCCAGCCACAACAAGATCTCGTCGTGCGCTTCCACCTGGAACCGCTCCCCTGACGGATAGATCACCTCATAGCGTGGAACCCACTGGGCTTCCAGAACGTGGACCTTATATTCCTGCCGATCGATACTTACCCGCTTTTGGCCCGGATCGTTACCGTTCATGACCACGACCTCTTGACCGTCATAGGATCGATACGTTACCGCCTGCGGCTCCTGATGGATCGGTCTGAATTTGTCCCCATGCAAGTAAAACACCGCTTCCGAAAAATAAGGCGCTGTCCAAACACTTATTCCAATAATAACGAGGAGTGCAATTAACAGCTGGGCCCGAGTCGTCCTTGTCCACCGGGTGAACCAAGGTTTTAACTCCACATTATTATCCTCCCCCCAATCAGATACTATATTTACGTCTTCTTAGGGGTGAGGTTGCGGTTTGCCCGTCCGTATGGTCTAATCGCAGTAGCTGCGTTCTGCAGCGGAAGTCTCGATCAGGAGGCGAGCGGTCATGAACCTGAACCATTTACATTTTCATATCCATTATTGCAATAGTAAGCAGCCGAATGACGGTAAGCAGCTAAGAAATCATATCCGTCGAACGCTTACGCACCACGAATTGCTGCTCGTCACCGGAGGAAAGGGCAGTATTACGTTGAACCGCAAGAAGCATCTCGTTCAAGAAGGCATGTTATTTTATATCCACGCGGGGTTACCCCATCACATTCAGATGGATGAAGCGGATCCAATCTGTTTCTATTCCGTCCACTATAGTTATGCGGGCATCCGCTTTGATGACGGGGCCTGGTCCATCGGGCAGGAAACCGAGCGCTTGCCGCTTCCGCCCATGCAGATTTTGCAGAACGGTTATTTGGTTGAGGATGCCTTTCGCCGGCTGGCGGCAGCCTGGTTCGCTAAACTGCCGGGGTATGAGCTGCTGACGAGAGCCGGGCTGGAGCAACTGCTGTATGAAATCTTGGTCCATGTGAAAAGACAAAATCAGAACCACGCGGTTGCGCTCAAAATCGAGAAAGTGATTCAGTATATGCGCGAGCATCTTGGCGAGCGGCTTACGTTGGCGGAGTTGTCGGATCTGGTGCATTTGTCCACGTATTATCTGTCGCGGGCTTTTAAACAGACGACCGGATTTACCGTCATTGAGTACTTTAACAAACTGAAGATCGATAAAGCCAAAGAGCTGATTCTAGAAAGTGATAAAAAAATCAAAGAAATCGCGTTGGAGCTCGGTTTCGCTGACGAATTCTACTTCAGTCGAATTTTTAAACGGACCGAAGGGATGAGCCCATCGGAATATTACAGCAAAATCGTCCATGGAGTTTAAGATAATGCATGGAGTAAAGCTAACCTTCGCGTTAATATTGTCCTGCAAGAATGTTCATCTTATTGTTCATCTGCGCGCGCAGGGAACAGGGGGGTTACAGAAGGAAGGCTTAAGGTTATGCCGATTTGGAAAAGAAATTTGATCGTTTGCTGGTTCGGCATGTTTGTGACAGGCGTGGGCATGAGCCAGCTTGCACCAATCCTGCCGCTTTACATCAAGGAGCTGGGAGTGGATCAGGCCGATGCGGTGTCCCGGTATTCGGGACTGGCCTTTGGCATCACGTTTATCGTCTCGGCGATTTTCTCGCCGATTTGGGGGCTTGCGGCTGATAAATTTGGCCGGAAACCGATGCTCTTACGGGCCAGCCTGGGGATGGCGATTATCATTGGGTGCATGGGGTTTGTCACCAATGTCCACATGCTGATCGCCCTTCGGTTCCTGCAAGGCATCATTACCGGCTACAGCACCGCTTGCACGACGCTGATTGCGACGCAAACGGACAAGGAGCACGCCGGCTGGGCACTAGGGCTCTTGTCTACGTCCAATATCGCCGGCTCGCTGCTAGGTCCAACGATCGGTGGATTTATCGCTGAACACGCCGGGCTTCAAGAGACCTTTTTCTTAACTGGCGGACTGATGCTGATCGCCTTCATCATGACGCTGTTGTTCGTGAAAGAGACGTTTGTGCGTTCGGAAGTGAAGGTGGCGGGCATGAAGGAAGTATGGGGCGCGCTTCCGGAAAAAAGCTTGACGGTGACGCTGTTCGCCACGTTCTTTATGCTGAGTGTCGCCATGTATTCGGTGGAGCCGGTCCTTACCGTGTACGTGAATGAAATCTCCCGTAACAGCAGCCATGTGGCGATGTTGGCCGGTATGATTTTCTCGGCATCCGGGTTGGCTAATATTTGGGCAGCGCCAAAGCTAGGGAAGCTGTCCGACCGGATTGGCGCTCATAAAGTGATGCTGGCAGCGCTCTTGGTCTCGGGGATCTTGTTTGTCCCGCAGGCGATGGCACGCAATCCCTGGGAGTTGATGGGGCTTCGGTTCCTGCTGGGAGCTGCTGCAGGGGGACTCAATCCCTCGGTGAACACCCTCATTAAGAAAATTACCCCGGAGCATCTAACCGGCCGGGTATTTGGATTAAGTATGGCGGCTGGCTACTTGGGAGTATTCGCCGGTTCGGTGCTGGGCGGTCAAGTTGCGGCTTGGTTTGGCATCCCGTATGTCTTCCTGCTGACCAGCGTGTTGCTCCTGATTAACGCAGCTTGGGTATATGCAAAGGTGTATAAAAAGCTGCGGGAGCCCAGCCATTCGGCAGCTCTGTAAAGTATACAAGAGAAGGGAAGTTCAGCAGAAATGATGGAAATGATCCAACCCGAAACGAACACGATGATCCTTGCGGAAAAAACCGCACTCGTGCTTATCGATTTGCAGCAAGGGATTTGCCATCCGTCCCGACAAAGTGCGCCGTACGACAGTGCGGAAGTCGTAAGAAACGCGAGCCGGTTGGCCCAGGCATTTGCCGAAGAAGGCGGATTTGTGGTGCTTGTCCGCGTATCTACGTTGGATGGCAAGGATATGCTCAAGCCTGATACCGACGGTCATCTCAGTCCAGGCGCTTACCCTGAAGGTTGGGATGAAATCGTGCCAGAACTGGCCAATATTCAAGGGACCCATGTCGTGACGAAACGCCAATGGGGTGCTTTTTACGGCACAGATCTGGATCTGCAGCTGCGGCGGCGGGGCATCGATACGATCGTGCTCTGCGGCATCTCCACCTCCATCGGGGTGGACACGACCGCGCGCGAAGCGTTTCAGCATGGGTACCATCAAATCTTCGTCGAGGATGCCATGACGGCATCAACAAAAGAGGAGCATGACTACGTCTGCCGCTATATCTTCCCACGCATCGGCAAGATTCGGTCTACGGAAGAGGTATTGGCGGCGCTGCGGTAAATAGAGCCAGGCAATAAAGTAAAGCCTTGAACCCAGCGGTTCAAGGCTCTTTTTGCGTTCAGCGTGCGCTAAAACTGCAGCACAACCATTTGATGACAGGACCACGGCGGCAGGGTGTAATGGACGCGGCCATTTTCCTGATGGAAGGGGAGTTTCATTCCCTGCGGCGCGAGGTAAACCTCACGAACTGGTGCGGGTACGGCTACCGTTACTTCGATGTCGCTGAGGACAGGCAAGTCTTCAATCAGATATTGCGTCATACGGATCGATGAAAAGGACAACTAGGTAAACCTGAAAATTTCTTGAAACCAGTTTACGTTCTGGCAGGAATCTGGTAATATTATCGCAACATGTAAATGCGATGACGAGAAGAGTAAGTAAAGAGAACCTTTCCAGAGAGCTCCGGTACGCTGAGAAGGAGCAAAGCGTGACTTTACTGAAGAAAGCCTCTGAGCAGCACATCGGAACGTGTAAGCGGCGGGATGGTGTGACAGGAGCTCCTGTTATAGAGCTAGGGTATACGCTTGGCAGCGCCAGGCTGTACTTGAAGAGGTTAATATGGCGACATATTAACGAAGCTGGGGTGGTACCGCGAGCATACCAATCTCGCCCCCAAGATGGAAGTCTCGTCTTGGAGGCGGGATTTTTTTATGACGATAATTCCAATACTCACAGGGAAAGGACTGGATGTTAGAAATGGGTCAAAAGTTGAAAGTAGGCATCGTTGGTGGAACAGGAATGGTAGGGCAACGCTTCGTACAGCTGCTGGATCAACATCCTTGGTTTGAGGTTACTGCGATTGCAGCCAGCGCCAATTCCGCAGGCAAAACCTATGAAGAGTCCGTCCAAGGACGTTGGAAAATGGCTACGCCGATGCCTGAAGCCGTGAAATCCATCGTCGTACAGGATGCGGCCAAGGTTGAGGAAGTTACGGCGAACGTGGACTTCGTGTTCTGCGCAGTGGATATGAAGAAGGCGGAAATCCAAGCGTTGGAGGAAGCCTATGCGAAAACCGGCACTCCGGTCATCTCCAATAACTCGGCGCACCGCTGGACACCGGACGTGCCGATGGTGATTCCAGAAGTGAACCCGCAGCATATCGAAGTGATCGCAGCCCAACGCAAACGCCTTGGCACGAACACCGGATTCATTGCTGTGAAGCCAAATTGCTCGATCCAGAGCTATGTGCCGGCGTTAAACGCTTTGCTTGATTTTGAACCGACGACCGTTGTGGCATCGACGTATCAGGCGATTTCCGGGGCAGGTAAGAACTTTACCGATTGGCCGGAAATGCTGGATAACGTGATTCCTTATATCGGCGGCGAGGAAGAGAAGAGCGAGCAGGAGCCGCTACGTATTTGGGGGCATGTGGAGGGCGGACAGATCGTCAAAGCAAGTTCTCCAATTATCACAACTCAGTGCATCCGCGTTCCGGTGACGGACGGTCACTTGGCTACCGTATTCGTATCATTTAAGAAGAAGCCGTCGAAGGAAGAAATCCTGCAGCGCTGGGCGCAATTCAAAGGCCGTCCGCAAGAGCTGGGGCTGCCAAGCGCTCCAAAGCAATTCATCACGTATTTTGAAGAAGAAAATCGTCCACAAACCAAGCTCGATCGCGACATTGAGCAAGGGATGGGGGTTTCCGTCGGACGTCTGCGCGAAGATTCGCTGTACGACTATAAGTTCGTTGGCCTGTCGCACAATACACTGCGCGGAGCCGCAGGCGGTGCGGTGTTGATTGCTGAACTGCTGAAAGCAGAAGGATACATTCAAGCGAAGTAAAGAGAGTTTGTACGGGCAGGGAGGGGGCCGGTTGTTAACCATCAAATTGGATGATTTAAGCGGACCTGAAATCAGAGCATTTATTGGCGAGCATCTAGCGAACATGGCGGAAACCTCTCCACCCGAAAGCATCCACGCGTTAAATATAGACGGATTGAAGCAGCCGGACGTCACGTTCTGGAGCGCTTGGATCGATGGCGAGCTCGCGGGATGCGGTGCACTTAAGGAACTGAACCGCGAGCACGGTGAGGTCAAATCGATGCGAACCGCTCTGCCGCACCGGGGGAAAGGCGTTGCCAAGCAAGTGCTGGCGCATATTCTTGAAGAAGCCGCGCGGCGCGGTTATCGGCGGATCAGCTTAGAGACGGGTTCGATGGAGGCTTTTGCTCCGGCCCGTAAATTGTACGAAAGCTTTGGGTTTACGTTTTGCGGTCCCTTTGCGGACTATATCGAGGATCCGAACAGCGTATTTATGACTAAATCTTTATAACCAAGATGGACCATCTCAAAAGAAACACAAAAACCCGCATTGTTGCGGGTTTTTGGCTTTTTATCCGAGGATAAACGAGAAAGATTTATACGACGACGGCGGTTCCGCTGACGGATACCATCAGCATGCCTTCGCGAATGACCTCATAATCGATATCGACACCGATAATGGCGTTTGCGCCGAGACGTGCAGCTTGGTCAGACATTTCTGCAAAGGCGGTGTCTCTGGCTTCCTGAAGCTTGTTCTCGTAAGCTCCGGAACGGCCGCCTACGATATCGGTGATCGAAGCTAGAAAATCGCGAACGACGTTAGCGCCCATGATGACTTCTCCGGTAACGATTCCGAGGTAACGTTTTACCGGCGATCCTTCAATGGATGGGGTGGTGGTCATAATCATATGTGAGTCCTCCTTATTTTTAGAGCCATATTGGTTGTTACGCAGGTATGCCATGATGGTTTCAACTTAAACTATAATGGATGCAAGGGAGGCTATAACGTGAAAAAGATGATTGTAATCGGCTCCGGGATTCTCGGTGCATCAACAGCATATCAGTTAGCGAAGCTGGGAGCCGAGGTGACGGTCGTTGACCGCGGGATACCGGGACAAGCGACCGACGCTGCGGCCGGAATTATTTGTCCGTGGATCTCGCAACGGCGAAATAAAGCTTGGTATAGCTTGGCCAAATCAGGCGCGCATTATTACGAGTCCCTGATCAAGGAACTGGAGGCGGAAGGAGAGCGCGATACGGGTTATGCTCGCGTGGGAGCACTTCGCCTCCATCGGGAACGCGAAAAGCTTGTTGCCTTGGAGAAGCTGGCGGTGGAGCGTAGACGAGAAGCCCCGGAGATGGGCGAGATTCGATTGCTCGAACCGGACGAAGTGAAGCGGCGGTTCCCGCCGCTGGATGAGGGGTTCTACGCTCTGTATGTGAGCGGTGCCGCCCGCGTCGACGGACGTGCGCTCCGCGAATCGCTCCTGAGGGCAGCGGTTCGGCATGGGGCGGTGTTGGTCCGCGGCGAGGCTTCGCTTTTGCATGACGGCTCGGCCGTGGCTGGCGTGCGTGTTGGCACGGAAGAGATTGGCGCCGATGCGGTTGCCGTTTGCGCCGGGGCATGGGCGCGTCAACTACTCACTCCGCTGGGCTTGGACTTCCAGGTGACTTACCAGAAAGCCCAGATCGTTCATTTGGCGCTGCCAGACGCTGCAACCGAGCGTTGGCCTGTCGTGATGCCGCCGGGAGATCAGTACATCCTGGCGTTCGACGACAGCCGGATCGTGATTGGCGCAACACACGAAAACGATCCGCCCGGCTATGACACCCGCGTGACGGCGGGCGGCTTGCAAGAGGTGATCAACAAGGCGCTGACGGTGGCGCCGGGACTAGCGGACGGCGGCTTTTTGGAAGCGAGAGTTGGGTTTCGTCCGTTCACACCGGGATTTCTCCCGGTCTTCGGAGCGTTGCCTGGATGGAAGGGGATCTATGCGGCTAACGGTCTAGGGTCTTCGGGATTAACGATGGGACCGTATATCGGCGCGCAGCTGGCCCAAATCATGTTAGGACGAGAGACGGAAATCCAATTGGAGAACTACCGTCTTGAGCTGGCCATTGCTCCCGCAACTGCTAACAATCTGTGAAAAGTATTGCACAAATGTTTCCACCAGGAGGACAGATGTCCGTAATGCGTGGTATACTATCGCTATGCATTGATGCGACATCCTAAACATACGGGGGAGAAACATGAAGGCAATCATACTGAAATGGAATGAAATGAGTCTTGTGAAGCGAATTCTTGTAGGCTTGGTGGTGGGGATCCTCCTGGCGTTGATCGTACCACAAGCCAGCGGCATCGCGCTTCTGGGAACGCTGTTCGTATCCGCATTAAAGGCTGTGGCGCCAGTTCTGGTGCTGCTGCTGGTGATGGCCGCGATCGCGAACCATCAAAAAGGGCGGCAAACGAACATGAAGTCGATTCTTGTGTTGTACGGAATCAGTACGTTTTTGGCTGGAGCAAGCGCCGTGGCCGCCTGTTTCCTATTTCCAGTCAGCTTGTCCTTGGCAGGGGCAACCGAAGGCTTAACTCCGCCAGGAGGAATCGTCGAAGTTCTTAAAGGGCTGCTGCTAAATGTGGTGGATAATCCAGTTAATGCCTTGATGAATGCCAATTATATCGGCATTTTGGCTTGGGCGATCCTGCTTGGTTTAGCGTTGAAAGGCGCGGGAGATCAGACCAAAAGCCTGCTCACGCAAGCCTCCGACGCCGTTTCGCAAATCGTCAAGTGGGTAATTCAATTGGCACCGTTCGGGATTCTGGGGCTCGTGTTTGAGTCCATTACGGTAAGCGGACTTGACTCGTTGCTGGATTACGGGAAGCTGTTAGTTGTCTTGGTGGGTTGCATGCTGTTTATCGCGTTGATCGTCAATCCGCTGATCGTCTACATCAATATTCGCCGTAATCCGTATCCGCTCGTGTTCACTTGTTTGAAAGAGAGTGGAATCACGGCGTTCTTCACCCGCAGCTCGGCGGCGAATATCCCTGTGAATATGCGTCTCAGCGAAAAATTGGGACTGAATAAGGATACTTATTCGGTATCCATCCCATTGGGAGCGACGATCAATATGGCGGGTGCGGCGGTTACGATTTCGGTCCTGACGCTGGCGGCCGTCAACACATTAGGCATCCAGGTGGATTTCGGTACGGCGGTGATCCTCAGCGTATTGTCGGCGATCTCCGCAGCTGGCGCTTCCGGTGTGGCCGGCGGTTCGTTGTTGCTGATTCCTCTGGCATGCAGCTTGTTCGGAATTTCGAATGACATCGCGATGCAAGTTGTAGGGGTAGGTTTTATTATCGGGGTCGTGCAGGATTCATGCGAAACGGCGCTGAATTCTTCCTCCGACGTGCTGTTTACAGCTACAGCAGAGTATGCCAAGAAACGCAAGGAAGAGGCGCTTTCGCTGGCAAACACGGCAAGCCTGGATTAAATATCAATAAAGGCTGGCGATGACTCGTCAGCCTTTTTCATGCGCTTTAAATTTACGCAAACAAATCCGGGATCAAGACTTGCAAGCCTGGGTAGAGCTGCGAAGTCACCTGCACATCCCCCGTATTCGAAAATACGGTCATATCCGTAATGTCGCCGTCTGCTAGTGAGTAGACCATCACGATTTTTTTCATCGGATCTACAATCCAGTATTCCTTAACTCCACATACGCTATACAAGTCCAGCTTCTTGATCATGTCCTTACTCCGCGTGGAAGGGGACAACACTTCAACGACCAGTTGGGGAGTTCCCATATATTTACCGTTGGCGTCGATTCGATCTTTATCGCAAATGACCACGAGATCGGGTTGTACGACACAAATGTTATTCTCCTCTTTCTCCAACGTGATATCCAATGGGGAGGTTAGAGGCGTACATGGCTTGCCTTTAAACCAAGTATAAAACGTGCCATGGAGTTCAGTTACGGCTAGTTGATGATTGAAAGAGGGAGAGGCAAGATTATACACGACACCATCGATCAATTCGTAACGTTGTTCCGATGTCTCCGTCAGCTCAAGGAAATCTTGGTAAGATACCCATTCTCCTCCGGCGTGATAGCTCGCTGCTCTCTCCCTCAGTACAGACTCACTTGCTTCGGCGATCGCGTTTAATTTAGCTACGTCCTTCCCGTTTCGTGTAACGATAATTTCCTCGCCAACTTCCGCAAACTTTAAATATTTACCGAAATTGTTCTGCATGTCCGTTGAAGATACCCGCATGATCTTCACCTCGAATTAGCTAATGTTTAGTATTATATTAGCTAATTCAGCGTCGGTAATCAATACAAGTTAGCTATATTTACTCGACATAAGTAACCTCTCGGATTTGTGCATAGGTTTCCGCCAACATCAGGGTATCCTCGGCTAAACGCTCAATCCGGAATTTAACGTCGTCGTTCACAATCTCTTTGCGGTAGAAATCTTGTTCCTCGATAAACACATAGTTCTGCACTAATTGTGCCTTCAAATAAGTTAGTATCGGTTTAAGTTGCTGTTCAGGAACGAGGAAGTGGCGGGAAGAGCCTGCGGTAGCCACGATACTGACCACCTTGTCTTTAAGAGCATATTGCGGAAGCAGATCGAAAATGTTCTTTAGCGTTCCCGGAATCGAAGCCTGGAATATCGGAGTTCCGATGACTAGGACGTCGGTGTCCATGATCGCTCTCGTGATCATTCCAGTATCGCCTTCATAATCCAAGAAGTTACGACCGTCGCTAAATTGAACTTGATACTCAGCCAGATCGATCAGCGTCGTTTCCGTACCGGGGTACTTGTCCGCTATCGTTTTAAGTGTGTAATCAACGGCTGTTCTGGTTTTGGAGCCTACGATGGTGCCTGATAATCCTACGACTTTCATCTTATTTACCTCCTTCGGATTTTTTCGTGTATTTGCGGATGGCTGGCAAGATTTCCGTGCCGATCAGTTCGAGGTTCCGTTTGATCTGATCAAACGGCATACCGCCAAAATCGATTTGGGCGACATAACGCTGATGTCCGAACAATTCATGTTGATACAGGATTTTCTCGATGATCTGTTGAGGGCTGCCGGCATTGATGATGTGATGCGGGTCGCCGCCTTGCATGAAGAGTTGCCGATGGAAGCCTTGTCCATTCGTTTTCTTCATGCCCTCGTTGATGTAAGGATACAGCTCCTGTAGTGCCTGTTGCGAGGTTTCGGCTGCGTAGAAAAAGCCTGCAGTGGCGATGGGCAGCTCGTCCGGGTTGTGTCCCGCCTCTCTGGCGGCTTCCCGATACATATCCACCGTCCGTTTAAAGGCGGAAGCAGGACCACCCAAATGCGCCATTACCATCGGAACGCCGGCGTAACCGGCTTTAATCGCGCTGGCCGGACTTCCCCCAACCGCTCGCCAAATCGGCAGGGAGCCGCTTTGCGGACGAGGGATGATCTTGGCATTTCGTAATGGGGCGCGAAACTCTCCGCTCCAGTTGACGATCTGTTGTTCATTGATCAACCGAAGAAGATCGAATTTCTCTTCGAATAATTCCTCGTAATCGTGAACATCGTAACCTAACAAATCAAATAGTCCAACTCTGGAGGCGCGCCCTGCCACGATTTCTACCCGGCCGCCCGAGATGAGGTCGATCGTGGAAAAATCTTCATACACGCGCACCGGATCCGAAGTGCTAATGATGGTGGAGGTGCTGCCGAGCTTGATTTTGCTCGTGGCTTGAGCAATAGCGGCAAGCACCACTGTGTGCGCTTGGGTTGCGAAATATTCCTGGTGGCTTTCTCCGACACTGAAAAAGTCCAGTCCCGCTTGCTCAGCAAGCTTGGCGTACTCGATGATTTGCCGAATTCGTTCTTGGGCTGAAATTCGTTGTCCATTATTCGGATCGGGCAAATGATCGCCCAAGGTGTATATGCCAAACTCCAGGCCTTTGCTGGGATCAATACGGTATTGGTTCACGAAAATTCACCCCTTGTTTTTTGGTGATGTAGATGTTGTCTATGCACTAATTATAATTTGCTTACGAAAATATAGTAAGTACGCACTTTTTAGTGGTATAGTTACTTATAAGAAACCAAGGAGGTTGTGCTATGGAGAAGATACCTGAGCTTTGTCGCGTCGGTGACGCTTTGGAAATTTTGGTGGGAAAGTGGAAGCCGGTGATTTTGTTGGTGTTACTGCAAGAAGGTACGAAAAGATTCAGCGACTTAAAGCGCAAGCTGCCAGACATTTCACAAAAAATGCTGACTCAGAAGCTGCGTGAATTGGAGGAAGAGGGAATCATCGAACGGATCGTCTATCCCGAGGTTCCGCCCCGTGTAGAGTATTCGATTACGGAGTGTGGAAGAAGTCTGGAGCCGCTTCTAGACGCAATGCACAGTTGGGGGGTAAGCCATGTGCAGCGGAAGGAGGAGAACCATCGGCAGGTAATTGAAGAGAAATAAATGAGCAGATAAAGAACGAGCAGCCAAGGAATGATCCAAGGCTGCTCGTTTTCAATGCTTCTTATGGCTGCCAGTTGACCTCAACCGTGCCGACACCACTCGTTGGCGTTGTGAAGCTGTGGTTCGCGCCGCCTTCCCAGGTCACGGCTGTCCCGTTCTTTTTAATAAACTTGAACTCCAAGGTTGTTCCGGCTGGCACGCTAACATCGTAGTACCAGGTCGGATACGTCCTGATGATCTGATTAAAGAACGGACCCATCGCTTTGTTCGGATCCCAGTTGCCAAGTTCGGCGATGTTGCCTGTAAGGTAGACATTTTCGCCTAATTGTGTGTTGGCATTGTTGATGATGAAACGGACCGAGACTTGATCCCCTGTCAGCAGGTTAAAGCTGCTGTAGCTGTTGCTGTCTACGGAGGAAGCGCTGCGGACTTTGATGTTATATTGCCCTGGGGTGATTGCCGGAACCGTCACTTGGATCTGGGAATCTTCCCACTGCAAAATCTGGCTGCCGGTGACTGCCGTCGTGCCAAAGAAGACCGTCCCTTTCGTACTGCCAAAGCCTCGGCCATCAATCGTCAGCGTCGTGCCTGCTTTGCCCAGGTCCGTTCCGATATTGCCAATCACCGGTGCGGACTCGTTCGCTGCAAATTGCCATACGGCGACGGCCCCTGCAGGCAGGTTAAAGGCGGAGACGGCTCCCGTGGAACTTACCGTAATACTGCCGCCGTTAAGCAGTCCGCTCAACTCGTCTGCGTAAGTACCGGCCGGAAGGGAGGTCTGCAAGCCGGTGATCGAGGTGGCGTTGGTTGTGCTGCGGTTAATTGCGACTAGCGCTACGCTGCTGCCGAACTTACGCTCGAAGATAAATACATCATTATTGATCCAGCGTTCCTGCGTACTTCCATATGCCAGTGCCGGATTCGATTTGCGAAGCGGTGCCAGCTTGCCGATGACCTGATAGGCGGTGGTTGAAGTTGAAAATCCACTCATAAAACCACGGTTGGCCGGATCCCCGTTACCCGTCATATATTGCTCCGTCCCGTAATAGATGGCCGGAACGCCGCGTGACATCAGCGTGAAGGCCAACGCTTGCTCCAAGCGACGGTCATTATTACCCAGCTTAAAACGATCCATATCATGGTTGTCGATAAACGTGACTTGGTCATGAATATGTTTGTAGTTAGCTGCTGTTGTGGTTAGCATGTTATTTAAACCGTACATATTATCTGAATTGTCGCGGAAGACCTGCCGGACCTTTTGCCCAAATTGGAAGTCGAGCAGACTCATCCCGGATTCATTGGCGAATCGGATGTTGTTCGGATCATTTTCGCCAACGCCAAGGAACCATTCCCCAAAGGTAAACACCGGTTTATACCCTGCGATCGAAGCGACCCAGTTTTTCTGCCAGCCCTCCGGCATATGCTTCACCGCATCCACCCGGATGCCATCGATCCCCATATTCAGCCAGAGCTTAATCGCGTCCTTGAAGTAAGTATCCGTTACGTTGTTGTGGTGATTGATGTCGGCCAGATCATAAAGATTCCGATAGATGCCATCCTCGAGCGAGGAGAAATTCGTGCCCTGATTATGATGGAAAATTCCGTTGGTGTCCCCCGTGTACCCAGCGATCAGGTTGCCATTATCGTACAGCCGACCGTTCTCGGCGAAGGAAGGTTGTGTCTCCGAAGCAGGGGAGGTGTGGTTAGGTGCGAAATCAATAATGATCTTGATATTGTGGGCATGTGCCGTGTTGATGAGCTCCTGAAAATCGCTCATGCTGCCAAACGCCGGATTCGTCCGTTTGAAGTCGCGAGCCCAATACCCGTGATAGGATGTGCTGTTGACACCGGAGTAGTCGATGACGCTGTAAATATTTTCGACCGGTTGAGAGATCCATAAAGCGCTTACACCCATTCCGGCAAAATAACCCTCGTTAATCTTGTTAATGATTCCCCGCCAGTCTCCCCCGCAATAAAGCTTCAGATTCGTACAGCCGGGAGAATAGGCCGCGCCGGATGGATTGTTGGAAGGATCTCCATCCGCGAAGCGGTCGGTCACGATTTGATAGATTACATCGGTTGAGAAGCCCTGTTTGTTAAGAACCGACGTATCGGGAGCGGCGCTTACCGTAGGTACGGCGATTGAGGGGATGAGCCATGCTGTAAAGAGACAGGTGGAAGCAAGCAGTGTGATAATAGATTTTTTTAAAAACGGTTTCATAGATCAAACCACCTTTCCAGCTTATTCTACTGTTCGAACATAGACATCATTTGAACTTCAAGCCAACCGCTGTAGGATCGTTCGGTTCCTCCTTTCCCGCCGCTAAAAAACAAAGAACCCCGCAATCTTCATCTGAAGATTACGGGGTTGTTCCTGATAGGGAGGATCAGGAAAGCAGCGCCCTCAAATTGTGGGATCAACTACCATCCTTATGTCATCATAGATGGCAAAATAAGGATGTAATTTCATATTATATCAAGGCGCCAAAACTGTCAAATCCTAGGTTTTCTCTCTTATTTTCCTCGTTTCGCCGCAATCCTCAAAGTCTTAAGTCTATTCATTCTCAAAATCTATAAAAAATATACAAAATCTAGCAGGAAATATGGATGAATATGTTAAATAAGATATCTATTGCAATCTCACATTTTATGGTATTTGGGAGATTGACGATTCAAGCGAAGGAGGAAGATTTATGGTTCAGGCCAGATTTTTATGGAGGACAAAGATTTGGTTGCTTGCCTTAGCTCTCGTAGTTCCGCTGCTTTCAATCTTAGCGTATGTTGACGGCAAGCAGGTTGGAGCAGCAGGAGAGCGAATACTCGTAGGATATTGGCATAATTTCGATAACGGTTCTACGAATATTCGGCTGCGGGATGTTTCACCGGATTTTGATGTCATTCAGGTTGCGTTCGCTGAACCGATTGGAGGACCCACCAGCGGGAATATGGCATTTACGCCGTATAATGCTTCCGTCAACGACTTCAAGGCGGATATCCGTGAGCTGCAAGGGAAGGGCAAAAAGGTCCTCATTTCCGTGGGCGGCGCCAATGGAACCGTGGACCTGTCTACGGAGCAAGCGCGGCAAACTTTTGTTCAGACGATGAAGAGTATTATCGATACTTACGGTTTAAATGGACTGGACATTGATCTTGAAGGAAGCTCTTTATCCTTAAACGGGGGAGATGTGGATTTTCGAAATCCGACGACGCCGAGAATCGTGAATTTGATTTCCGCTGTACGTGAAATTTTGAAC
Source organism: Paenibacillus sp. p3-SID1389 (assembly GCF_025151705.1). Classification (NCBI taxonomy): domain Bacteria; kingdom Bacillati; phylum Bacillota; class Bacilli; order Caryophanales; family Paenibacillaceae; genus Paenibacillus; species Paenibacillus sp. p3-SID1389. Next base: position 80,065 of record NZ_JALXVO010000018.1, read on the forward strand.
AGCTATGGTCCGGACTTCATGTTAACCATGGCGCCGGAGACGGCTTATGTTCAGGGCGGTTATGTAGCCTATGGCGGTCCTTGGGGCGCTTATCTGCCGGTCATTTACGCCGTCCGGGATCAACTGGATTATCTCCATGTGCAGCATTATAACTCCGGTCCGATGACCGCGCTTGACGGCAAGACTTATGTTCAAGGCACGGCAGACTTCCAAGTGGCTATGGCTGAAATGCTGCTGCAAGGATTTAATGTCGGCGGCAATGCGAATTATAAGTTCCCGGCTCTTCGCCCGGACCAACTGCTCATCGGCCTTCCGGCGACGCAAGCGGCGGCGGGGGGAGGTTATACGACGCCAGCTAATGTACACAAGGCATTGGATTACCTGATTAAAGGCCAATCGTTTGGCGGAAGCTATACCTTACGTCAACCGCAAGGTTATCCCGGCTTTAAAGGGTTGATGACCTGGTCGATCAACTGGGACAAGGCGGCGAACTTTGAATTTTCTCGGTCTCATCGTGCGTATTTAGACAATTTGGGGACGAACCCAGGGCCAGGTCCAGATCCGGACCCCAATCCAACTCCCGACACAACGCCGCCAACCGCCCCAACTCAGCTTCGGGTCACCGCGGTTACGCCAAACAGTATTACTCTGGAGTGGGCGGCTTCCACTGATAATGTGGGCGTTGTTGGTTATACCATCTCCTATGGTTCCAGCAGCGTGAATGCGACGAATACCACGGCAACCATTAGCGGATTGTCCCCGAACACGACGTATATTTTTACCGTCACAGCGAAAGATGCTGCCGGCAACGTCTCCTCAGGAGCTATTGTCCAAGGGACAACCGCGCCGTCCAGCTCTCCGGGCGAAGCCCAACCTTGGCAACCTTGGGTATCCTATAACGTCAACGACCAAGTATCCTACAACGGCAGCATTTATATCTGCATCCAAGCCCATACATCTCTTCCGGGCTGGGAGCCTTGGAATGTGCCTGCTTTGTGGAAGTTGAAATAAGGGAGCAAGAGAAACCCACGTCTTGGATTAAGGCGTGGGTTTCGTTTTTGGATCTATATCAAGTTTCATTGTCCAGGAGGTTCCGGAGATCCCAAAGTAGGTAAAGCCTAATTTCTGATAGAGTTCCACGGCAGGAGTATTGGTTGGGTCAACGCTTAGGGACAGCGAACGGTATCCGTCAAGCGCTGCTTGCTTGATGATTTCATTCATTAAAATCCTCCCGATTCCCATCCCTCGAAAATCCGGATGTATAGCGATCCCGAGTTCCGCGTCTCGTTATCGACGTAGCCATACCCTGGATTCGTTTCGTCGAACAGTCTATACCATACCGCCCCGCAAGTTGATCGTCCTTCACGGCGACGAAAGCTCGGTCTCCTTTTCGCCCCCAACCTTCGTGATACTTCTTCAGATGCGGCGCATTCAATAGCTCATCCTTCGGCGGCTTCCCCTGAGGGATATGAATCGACTCGTAGTGCATATCCGTGAAGAAATCGAACTCATGGGGTTGCAGCGGTCTGATTGTAATCATGGGTTCACCTCGGGGTGTGGGTTATTGCGACTATTTTAACATAGGGGATCATCAAATTTCTGAGAATAGTCGTTTTTAATGGATTTTTCCATGTTCGCTGGTGGACTCGAACGGAAAATATGCGAATACTGCAAAAAGATAGTCAGATAACAAACGAACCAGCCCATCATAAGGGCTGGTTCGATTTGTCAAAGTACATCGCCACGCGTAGCTATGTTGATGACTACGATAATTAATTGGTCGTCTTCAATTGTATTAAGTTCCTACCCGAAGTCGATATAAAGAAGTCTCACCCTGCAATTTTTTTATGTCAAGCTCAGGGTTTAGAGGGTTTTCAGCGAGTAATTCAATATGAAGAGATAATCGTCGTTTCGTATTAGGATCGAGCTTCTTTAGGTATTTATATGCTCTTTTAGATAATTCAATTTTGTAACTCATGATTAATATCCTTGAATTTTATGGTTTTACCTTCAAGGAATTCTTGACGAGCCTCATTAACTGCTTGAATATCTTCATCTGTTAGCGGTTCGTCGTCATACGGGATATGATGATCAGCAGGATGAATAAGGCGTTTAACCAAATCAGCTACAAGTGGAATGTCTTGATCAGAAAGTTTATCAATTAATTCATTAAGTTCTTTTTTGCTTATAGACATAAGAATCATCTCCTTAAATAAGGATATGGTCACAAACATTGTGATTAATACATTATATCATACAGAGAAAGTTTGATTGTTAAGCTTCAAAGCGAACAGCTTTTTTCGAAAACAAGAGAAAGTAAGAAAACAGGTCGGTAAGACGTGGTTCAATATCAGTTTCATTGTCCAGGAGGATCAGGAGGCGAGTAAATTCGTACTT